>JAGCMD010000002.1 GCA_017646765.1 Elusimicrobiaceae bacterium
AAAGATTTCCCGCCCAAGGGCACCACAAAAAGCACTCAAAATGGGAAATTTTTCAAACTCGCTTTCGCTCAAACATGAAAAATTTCTTCCCCATTTTGACGCTTTTTGTAAACGGTGCTAACGGGCGGGATAAACAGCCAATTACATAAAAGACTGTCACGGCGCAAATCTGTAATGCGCCGTCTCCCGATTTTCTTTCCGTTCGTTTCCGTCCCTTGCGTACGTAAAAACGGGAGGTACTAAAAAGTATCTCCCGTTTTAGCAGATTAAATGTAAGGACGAAGTTTTAATTGCCGCTCGCAGAGCCGTAATCGTGATTTCTTAAATAAGTAACGATATCGTCATAGCCCAATCGGTTCGCTTCATCTACCGCATAAGTCCACACGTGTTCTACTTTATCGTAGTAGGCACACGCACAACCGCCTTTTTTTATCAAGGTTTCAAGCATATCTTTTCGGTTGCTGTAAACGGCTTGGAAAGCCGGGGTAACTACCGCTTGGTTATACTTAGAATAATTACCATTGGGGTTGGCCCCTAAGGATAACAACGCTTCCATTGCGGCTTTATTCCCGGCCCATACCGCATGACCTAGCGGATTGTCGTTCATCTGTCCCACAAAAGAATCTAATTCGCCTTTTTTCTTAAGCTCTTTACCCAACATTTTTACAATGTCTAAATATTCCGGCTGTTCTACCGCCATATAGAGCGGGCTGACTTGCTCTTCACTGCCGCAAGCTTTAGCAGGATCGGCCCCGTATTTAAGCAAGGCTTCTACCAATTCGGCTTGCCGTTGGCCGCGGGTTTGATTTTGTTTACCGGCCAAAATTTGTTCCAATTCAAAACGATTATCGCTTTCCAAAGCACTTCCGTTAGTAGCAAAACAAAGCGCTGTCCAATTTTCGTTTCTTACCGTATTGACAGCCGCCCCGGCGCGTAATAATTTTTTAACGGCTTCCACGGACCCCACCTCTGCCGCCAACATCAGCGGCGTGCGGGAAGCGCCGTTTCCCCAGGCAGGTAAACCGTAACGTTTGCCGTTGTGCAAAAAATCAAGTGCATGGTTTCTTGTTAACGTAGCATTAACAAAATGCCTTTGTTGAGGCGAAGCCAATACGGCCTCTATCGTTTGCATATCATTATCCAAAATAGCCTGGAAGAACTGCAGTTTTTCCTTGTTTTGGGAAATTACTGTATTCATAATTTTCTTCTCTAGTTGAGATTTATGAGAAGAAACATCTTGAGCTTGCACCGTCGCCAAGCCCATCACCAGCAACAACAAACATACGAGTCCTTTTTTCATTTTTGTCTCCTTACATTTAATTTACCGCTACTCTTAGTGTAATGATTTCAAGAAATATTTCCAAGAGTCTAAAGACCTATTTTCGCATAGGTCCAATTTCAATGACCGCATAGGACTAAAGCCCCTAGCCAAAACCCGGGAAAAGATTTAATATGTAGGGTGTGCAGTCTATGTTACAGAGGAGTAAGTTTATGAGAAAACTGATGGGATTGTTAGTGGTATCGCTATTTCTCCCTCTTAGCGGTTCGGCGCAAGTTTTGGAAGGTGCCGTAAAGGGAGCCAAAGAAATTAAAGAAGTTGCCCAAGGAACCAAAGAAATTGTTAAAGTGCCCAAGAGCCGCGAGCTATTGACACGATATCAATTAAGTTTAACCCCGCTTGATGCAACCCGGGCCAGCTATGACGAAAAAGTAAATAAAATTTTAAGTTCTAAAATACCCGACAATAAAAAAATAGAAAAGATAACTGCCCTAACGGAAAAAACGGCTCCTTTTTTGGCTACATTGTTGGAACGAAACGCCCGGCTCTATAGCCAGTGGGGTAAGGAATTATTAAAAGAACGCGACCCCAAATTTTTGCCACCGCGCAGTAAAATGCCGCAAATCCCGGAGTTATTTTCCCCCTCCGAGCGGGTGGAGGTGTTGGCGAATCCCAATACAGTTTCCCCGCGTTTCTTCCGCGAGTGGACCAACGATTTAGTGGAACCGAATGCGGACGTTCCGCTAGAAGTGGAGGCTATGATTACGTCGCTTAGCTCCAATTTAGAAACAGCCGATATGCTTTTTAACAACGAATTAGCTAAACAGCGCGAGTTGCGGGCCAAATTATCAACCGATAGAGATTTCTTGCAAAAACACATTGAAGAAATTTTTAATTCGCAAATGAGGCTCAGCCGCCTGGCCATTACAAGCGCTCGTGACGTAACGGATTTAATCTTTTTGTGTAATCTTTATCCGACTATTTATGAAGAGCCCTTGGCCCAATTGGCCGCACGGCTTGATATTTTAAATACGCAAACGCCTTTTACCCTATTTATCCGCCAGCAGTTAAATGTACCGGAGCGCATCCGGGTACGGGGATTTAGGGGAGAGGAACCCTTTAGCGGTTTGCAACCTGTGCCGTTTACGGAACGCCCAACAATCGGTTTCCGCTCACCCGCTGAGTTGCAAGAAGAGATGAATAAAATGCTTCAAAAAGGCGAAGAATTACAAATAGAAATTCATGAAGTAGACGAATAACTTTTTCCCCCGCTTAAAGCGGGGGATATTTATGTTGCCTGAGGCAGTAAATACGCCTGCTAAAATGCTACAATAGAAAAAACATATTCCCCGGGAGCAGGCCATGGCCAGAAACCTTTCTTTTTCCTATTCCAAAATGGGCATGTATAAAGAGTGCCCGCAAAAATATAAATTCCGCTACGTACACATGCTGCCCGAAAAGCCCAAATACTACTTTGCTTTCGGCTCTGCCTTGCACGCTGTTATGGAATTTATCTTTAACCCCGCACGGCCGCAGTTTCCTACCTTGCCGCAAGCCCTGGAGTTTTTTGATAATACGTGGAGCAAGACTTCTTTTGAACAAAAAGGCTATGCCTCGGTAGAAAAAGAATTGGAAGGATATGCCGAAGGCCGCCGGATTTTGGAAAGCTATTATGCCCAAAACGCCGCTCATTTTGTCCATCCGCTTTGCGTAGAAACCAAAAGCACCCTGGAAATAGACGGGCTAAACCTGATCAGTATTTTGGACCGCATGGATTATCTGGGCGACGGGAAAATTAAAATTTTGGATTACAAAACCGGCAAGACCGTCCAGCGCGAACCGGACCAGCTGTATATGTATCAAAAGGTGGTGGAAAATTCCCCCGTCATAAAAGCGATTGTCCAAGCTAAAGATCCGGCGGTAAAAGAGGTTCGCGTCGGAGAACTTAGCTTTTATCATTTACCTACGCTTACCGAAATGAAATTTGAACGTGCCAGCGATAAAGAAATTTTTGATTTTTGGCAGAATGTATTGCAAATAGCCGGCCATATCCGGGCCGGGAAGTTTGACCCCACCCCCGGCGAAAACCAATGCCGTTGGTGCGATTACCGCAACCTCTGCCCCGTTTTTACGGGCAAAGATTACAACCCGTTTTCCTCCGCAAATACGGCGGAAACCGTTTCCCCCGCACCGCAACCGGCCCAACCGGCAAAAACCGAGCAAGACATGCTAAGCGAAAACATAGATCGCTTGGGCGACTTGTATGCGCAAATCAAACAATTGGAAAAACAAATCATTTCCGATATGCAAAAAAATAATTTTCAACATCATTTCGGAAAACATTTTAAGGCCGAGCTTACTTCTGCCGATAAAATTGAAATTACCGATAAAGAAAAAACGGTTTTACTGTTGCAGGAATTGGGACTTTTGGCCAAAGTGTCTGCACCCACCAAAACAACGATTGCCCGGTTACTCACCGACGAGACGCTCGGGGCGGACGCCAAAGCCCGGTTGCAAAAGTTGGTGCATATTATTCAAGAAATTCAGTTAAAAATAGACCCTTGTTTATAACGTATGACAAAAGAAAAACTGATTGTAGCGTTAGATGTAGGAACCTCCGGTTGCCGGGCTTGTGCCGTCCGAAAAGATGGCACGCCGGTGGCTTCTTACCAAGTCTCTTTGACGCCCAACCGTCCCCGGGAGGGAACTTCACAATACGAAGCATCCGATATTTTGCGCAGCGCTACAACCGCGCTAAACAGCGTACTGGATAAAATCGGCCCGCAACAAGCCGCCACATTGGCCGTCTGTTCACAACGCTCTACGGTGGTACTGTGGAATAAAAACTCCGGTGCGGCGGCCGGCCCTGTACTCACCTGGGAAGACGGCCGCGCCTACCCACAGGCAGAAGCAGCGCCAATTTCTCAAGAGGAAGTACACGCGCTAACCGGTTTATATAAAACGCCTTTTTTCTCCGCGCCTAAAATAGCGTGGAGTTTGAAAAATTTTCCGCAAGCTACCGCGTGGCTAAAACAAAAGTGTTTATGCGCCGCGCCGGTAGCGTCTTATTTAATTTGGCATTTAACTAAGGGAAAAATCTTTGCTGCCGATTACTCGCTGGCTCAACGGACCTTGCTTTTTGATATACACCAATTATCGTGGAGCGACCCCCTTTGCAATGCATTTGGGATACCCAAAGATATCTTGCCCGCCGTGCAGCCTTCCGCCGGCAATTATGGGGTATATACGTATCAGGGAGTAGATATTCCTATTTCGGTTTGTGTGGGAGACCAACAGGCGGCCGCGGCGTATTTTACTTTAAAACCGCAGCAAAGTTTAATCAATTACGGAACGGGGGCGTTTTGGCTCTATCACGCGGGAGCTGCACCGGTTTTACTGCCGGGGATGCTAACGTCTGTTTCTGCCGGCGAAACGCCGCAAAAAACCGATTATTATTTAGAAGGCCCCGTCAACAGCGCAGCCAGCGCGCTGATGTGGCTAAAAGCGCAGGGAATTTGTTTTGAAGATAATGAAACAGACCTTTTGTGCCAAGCGTCCCAAAACCCGCTTTTGTTTCTTCCGGCCTTTGGCGGATTGGGGGCCCCTTACTGGGATTTTTCGCTTACTCCGGCAGTAAAAGGGTTATCCCCCCATACGTCTAAACCCGATTGGGTGGCCGGCGTGGTGCGTGGAATTGCCTTTTTATTAACCGATATTGCCGCTTATTTGCGTCAAAACGGCTTATCATTGCAAGGAGTGCGGGCCTCCGGCGGGCTTACGCACGTTACGTATTTGACCCGTTTTCAGGCTGATTTATTACAACTACCGCTTGAAATTTCCAACCAGGCAGAGGCCACGCTCCTGGGGGCTTGTTACTTAGCCGCCGGCAGACTTTATACCGGTTGCGTGTTCACTCACGATTATACCCCGGTCTCGCCCTCTATCACCAACGAGCAGGCACAAGCTTTACACCGGGCATGGCAAGAATTTGTATCCGAAGTTAGAAAACGATAAAGATTGAGACTAATACATATTCCCCGGCGAAGCCGGGGGTTTTTCATAGGCGGGCCCTGCCCCAGATTACTAGTCCGCCGGATAGCCGGCCGCAACGGCTCCTATCACTTGCGTATTTCTCCGTGTTTTTCTCTTGCTGTTATTACCACCTGTCATCCCCGAGGTTGCCCGTCCGGCGAGGACTCGGGGATCTTCTCCTTACGTAATTTCAAGCGGCGGAGATTCCCGATTACAAACCTTATTTCACCGGCTATTCCCGGGGTTTTGGGTTATAACAAAAAATATCCTCCGATTAAACCGGAGGATATTTTTTACCATCTAAATTACTTTACTATTGCACTACAGTTAGGTTGTTTTGCGCTTCTTCTTTTAAGAAATCAGCCATATTAACTTCTTTGGGCGCTACGGACGCTTTCGGAATCCGCTCCCCTTTGGGGCCGGCTATTTTAGAAGAGGCGCTTTTTCCGCGCTTAGCCGTATTTCGCTTTTGTGCTTTAGTTGTTTTTCCCGTTTGGGCTTTCGCCGTTGGTTTCTGCGAAACGGCAGGAGCAGCCGCTTTTACAGGTTCGGCAGCTACCGACGGAGCTTCCACGGCTTCCACTTCTACTGCCGTGATAGCAGCGGCTGCAGCCACCGGCTTAGCGGTATCCGTTTCATCCGTTTGGGCGGCGGCTTGAGCTCTTAGCTCCTGTACACGCTGCTCATCTTTAGCCAATTGTTCTTCCAAATCGCGTACTTCCGCCAATTTGGCAGCTTCCACTTGTAACGCTTGTTGTTGTGCGCCGGGTTGTTTCACGCCCAACACACGCGTTGTACCGGAATTGGGTAAATACACCGGGGCCAACGTGAAAGCCGTTTCTCCCGCTTGGTTAGCCGTGGTCAAGTTAGCCCTCTGTTGAATCAAAAAGACAGCGGTGCGATCGTTTTTGGCTTTAATAGCGTTAATTAGCGGCGTATTGCCTTGCAAATCTACGTTATTGATATCAGCTTTGGCGGAAATCAAATTTTGTACCACATCCACTTCCGGTGCATAAACCCCGTAAGTTACGGCATTGCGGCCCAGGTTGTCTTTTGCGTTTACCTCAATTCCTTTTTGGCGCAAAAGTATTTTTTGACAATTTTTATAATCTTTGGCCGACGCACGCATTAAAGCCGTAACGCCGGAATTATCTTTGGCATTAGGATTAGCCCCTAAAGAAAGGAGCGTTTGCAACGCCTGAGGTTGGTCTTTTTCTACCGCATAAAAAATAGGAGTATGCCCGGCCAAATCGCGCAAATTCACGTCTGCCTTACCCATTTTAACCAGGTAACGTATCACATCCGTATGGCCTTCTGCCGAAGCGGCCGCTACCGCGCTCACTCCGGTTATCGGGTTGCGATAGTCCGGCTTGGCGCCCGCGTTTAGCAACGCTTTGACGTTATTTAACAAACCCTTTTGAGCAGAATAAATAAGAGGTGTGTTGCCGGAATTATCCGGGATATTAACCGCTGTTTTATTTAATGAAAGTAGCTTTTCAAGTGTTTTGACATCATCATAATTGGAAGCATAGATGAGCGCTGTTTTACCCAAATCATCTTTAGCCGTTGCATCTGCCCCATGAGCAAGCAGGTAAGCAATGGCTTCCCCTTTTCCGGCGGCGGCCGCGGCAATAAGCGGCGTAACCCCATAGCTGGATTTATCGTTTACGTCGGCCTGTCCGTTTTCTACTAACAATTTCAAAATATCCAAGTTGCCTTTTTCTCCGGCTACCGTGAGGGGTGTAATACCCGCATAATTCTTTTCGTTGGCGTTGACGTTGGCATACATCAAGGTACGCACACGATCCACATCTTCAATTTTAATCGCACGAATAAGCGAGGTGTCATATACCAATTTCTTGGTTGCTAAGGCTCGGTCTCCCAACACTTCGCTGGCGTATTGTTTTTTCTCGGCCCCGAACACCGTACCGCGGTAGATATCTCCCGGAGTTTGCGTGGCTTGCTCGGTAATAGCCGTGGTAGCGGAACGGGAATCTTCCGTGCCAAGAACAAGGCCGCCTTTTTGTTGGGCTACGGCTTGTGATAGCGGAAACGTCATTAACGATAAAGCAAAAACTACAGGTATTTTTGTTGTTTTCATTTTGCCTCCAAATATATGTATATTATAGCAATACACGACAACTTTTTAACAATTTTTTTTAAAAAACAGCAAATAGCACAAAAAGGTTATCACCTGATAATTATTTTTTTGAACTAAAAAAACTTGCAAAACCTCTTCGCAGATTGTATCATAATAGAAAGGTCGTTTCGTTTTTATCCTACAGAACCTTTCGATTTACCCCCCGAATGGTTCTGAACAAAGAGCTAGGCACATCCCCTAGCTCTTTTTATATTATCTTTTGCGCCTAGTAGTTTTCTTTGCCAAAGAAGGTTTTTTGGCTAATTTTTTAACGGCTTTTTTAACCGGTTTTTTGACCGGTTTTGCGGTCTCTTTTTTAAGATGTTTCGCAGCAACAGCCGTCCAACCTTCCAGCGCAAGCG
>JAGCMD010000038.1 GCA_017646765.1 Elusimicrobiaceae bacterium
GTGTGGTTCGCGGTTGTTTTGACCGCCTCGTCAATTTGAGTAAGTAGCGCCGGAGGGAGCGGCTCGCGCTCTCCGCTGACCCACAGACGGATATTTTCTTTAACCGCGGTTTTGGTATAAGTTTGTAAAGTTTGGGAAAGTAGTTTCATCAGTCCGTTAATTTCCTCTTGCGGACGCGACCAGTTTTCGGAAGAAAAAGCGTACAGTGTTAAAAAGGAAATATGATTTTTTTGGGCGGCCTTAATGGTGCGTTCCACGGCTTTAGCTCCGGCCTGATGGCCGGCCAAACGCGGCAAATGACGGGCCCCGGCCCAGCGGCCGTTTCCGTCCATAATAATGGCTACATGGGTTGGAACTGCAGACATATTACTATTTTAGCAAATAATCGGAGCGAAAAAATATGTTACACTATACACTAACAGGAGGCCCTTTATATGAAACTGTCTGCCAATATGGAAGATTATCTGGAAGCTGTATCGTTTTGTGCCGACACAAACGGTGTAGCCCGCGTGAGCGATATCCGCGATATGCTGGGCGTCAAGACGCCTAGCGTAACCGGCGCTATGAAGGCACTGGCCCAAGCCGGATATGTTTCACACGAGCCATATAAAGGGATTGTGCTTACTGCCAAAGGCCGCCGGGCGGCCGAAGATGTCAAAAAACGTCACGCCATTTTAAGCCGTTTTCTCACGCAAGTTTTAGGCGTTAACCCCAAAACAGCGGATATGGACGCATGCAAAATGGAGCATGCAGTTAGCAAAGAAACCTTGGAAAAACTGCATGCTTATTTACATAAAATAGGAGAGGGGCCTTATGGTACATCAAAAGAATGACGGTTTTACGCTTTTGGAATTAGTAGTAGTTATCCTCATCATTGCGGTGCTTGCCAGCGTGGCGGTTCCGCAATATAAGATGGCAGTGGCGCGCGTGCGGTATTTGAAACTACAACGCACGGTGCGCAAAGTAATGCAAGCAGAGCAGGCGTATTTTCACGCGACGGGGAATTTTACCGCAGATTTGGATTTGTTGGATATTAAATTTCCGCCGTGGAAGTCTGAACGGAAATTTTTGGATGAAGAAGATGGGCACAACTTGGCTCTACATATCGGATTTGACGGCACCGAGCTGCTAATACGCAACTACCCTGATTATTTGGAAATTATGATGCGTGATGAAAAACTACCGGTGGGTTTTGAAATGTTTGATTGGCACTACCCCGACATGGCCACCAACCCGGACGTAATGAAAGCACACCTTATTGAATCGTATTGCGTGGGTAGCATGAACAATTTGGAAGCTACACGCCGAACGTGTAAAGCGTTCGGGGCGAAGGTTGACATCGGCGACGGGATGTGGAAATTTTAGCTTCCCCATTTTAACGTCCATATTTTATTTCAAGTTTTATATAATAAATATATATCCTTTATCTTTGGAGTTTTGACCATGGCAAAAAATAAGTACTCTCATACCGTTTTGTTACCCAAAACCGATTTTCCGATGCGCGCGGGCCTCGCGCAAAAAGAGCCCAAAATTTTAGATTTTTGGAAATCTATTAACCTTTACGAAGCCATGCTCAAAAAAAACGAGCAAGGTAAACATTTTGTTTTGCACGACGGGCCGCCCTATGCTAACGGCAAAATTCACATCGGCCACGCGTTAGATAAAACGATTAAGGATATCATTTTGAAATCACGCGCGATGACGGGGCACTATACGCCCTATGTGCCGGGGTGGGATTGCCACGGGCTGCCCATTGAACAAGCGCTACTTAAAGAACTCAAACAAGATAAAAAACATATTACCGACGTGCCCGCCTTCCGCAAGCGCGCGCGCGAATTTGCCGCCAAATTTATTGACTTGCAACGCTAAGGTTTCAAACGCTTGGGCGTGCAGGGCGATTGGGATAACCCGTACCTGACCATGGATAAACGCTACGAGGGGATTACCGTCGGCGCGTTTTTGGACCTGATTGAAAAGGGATACGTCTACAAAGGCCAAAAAACGATTACGTGGTGTGCGCATTGCGAAACGGCTTTGGCCGACGCGGAAACGGAATATAAAGATATTTCGTCTCCGTCCATTTATTTACGCTTTAAATTGGTGAATCCGAAAAAAGAAATTTTGGGCGATTTGGACTATACAAAACCCGTTAGTTTAGCCGTTTGGACCACCACCCCGTGGACGATCCCCGCTAACGTGGCGGCCGCTGTTTCTAATACGGAAGATTACGCGATTTTGCAAGACAGCAAAACCGGCGAGTACTATATTGTAGCGGAAAAATTAGCCGAAGAATTTTTGAAAAATACGGAATTAGATTGCACCCAAGCCGGAAAAGTAGCGGGCGAAAAATTGGTTGGGCAAACATACTATCATCCGCTTTCTCACAAAGAAAACCCGGTCATTTGGACGGACTTTGTTACTATGGACGCCGGGGTCGGTGTGGTGCATATTGCGCCCGGACACGGGGAAGAAGACGCCCAAGCCGGTAAACAATGGAAGTTGGAAACCCTTTGCCCGGTGGACGAAAAAGGGTGCTACACCAAAGACGCGGGCGTGTTTGAAGGGATGCACGTGTTTGAAGCCAACCCGCTCATGGTTAAAAAATTGGGCGAGCTCGGCGCGCTTATCAAAGAACAGGAAATTGTGCACAGTTATCCGCACTGTTGGCGTTGCCATAACCCGATTATTTTCCGCGCGACGGAACAGTGGTTTATGTCCATTGATAAAGACGGACTGCGCCAAAAGTTAATGGATAATCTTAAAAACGTCAAATTTTATCCCGCCGGCGGCCAAGAGCGTATGCGCTCCATGATCGGCCTGCGGCCCGATTGGTGTTTATCGCGTCAGCGGTTTTGGGGTACGCCGGTAGCGGTACTCTACTGCAAAAAATGCGGCAAACCGCAAGTCAACCATGAGCTGTTTGAATTTATCAAAAAACGTGCTATGGAAGAAGGTTCCGATTTTTGGTTCACCGACCCGGTGGAAAAGCTCATGCCGGAAAATTATACCTGCGAGTGCGGTAGCCATGAATTTAGAAAAGAAACCGATATTTTAGATGTGTGGTTGGACTCCGGCGTATCGTGGGCGGCCGTTTTAAAGGACCGCGGGTTGGATTTCCCGGCCGACGTTTATTCCGAAGGGTCCGACCAACACCGCGGTTGGTTCCAAAGTTCCTACATCCCGTCCTATACGTTAGAGGGAACGGCTCCTTTCAAAACCATTTTGACACACGGTATGGTGCTGGACGGACATGGCCGCCCAATGCACAAATCCGAAGGGAACGTCACAGACCCGGCCGATGTCATCAATAAGTACGGCGCGGATATTTAAAGCTTGTGAGTGTCTTTCTCGGATTATCAAGGCGACGTGCGTATTTCTGACGAGATTTTAGGGGGCCCGATTGATACGTACCGCAAAATCCGCAACA
>JAGCMD010000039.1 GCA_017646765.1 Elusimicrobiaceae bacterium
AAATTTTTCATGTTTGAGCGAAAGCGAGTTTGAAAAATTTCCCATTTTGAGTGCTTTTTGTGGTGCCCTTGGGCGGGAAATCTTTTGTTACTTTTCTGTTTGCAGAAAAGTATAAAAAAGCCTTGACCTATTTTTTTTTTTTGCTATACTACTTTTATCAACATTGTTGATAAGGAGAACTAAAATGAAGAATAATGGTTGTAAAAGAGCGTTTACGCTCATAGAATTACTTGTAGTAGTTTTAATCATAGGAATACTTGCCGCGATTGCGTTACCGCAATATCAAAAGGCAGTTGCCAAAGCCCGTACCGCCGAAGCGATAACTTGGCTGGGGAATGCGCAACGTGCGGTATCTATGTATCTGCTCCAAAACGGAGGGTTTCCTTCTACCGCGGGAAATCCTGTTACGACTGGATTGCTGGATATAGATTTAACAAACGGTTTAACGTGTGGTAGCGTGGATTCGGGGGGGGACATTACGGATGCATGCTACAACAAAAATTTTACGTATGTTTCTTATTGCAGTTCGCATGATTGTTTGGTAGGAGCATACCAAATGCCCAACGGTGACGTGGGGCAACTGCACGGTGGGGCTTTGTTTCAAACGCAAGATGGGAAAACTTGGACTCCGGTGATTGTGGTGTATACCGATGCTATTGGCAAACCCAGCTGCCAAATGTTCGCACAACATTTTGGCGGTACGTGCGAGCAATACAGCGAATAATTAAGTTTGTAATTTGTATCAAAAAACAGGAGCGAAACAATTTGTTTCGCTCCTGTTTTTATTTCCAATTTAATCTTAGCGTACGCCGTGCATCCAGCGTAAGATTTGGCGGGAAAAGGCCCACACCAAAAAGCCAAAGATCATTAAAATAGCAGCCGGTATGGCAAAGAAGACGGATAAGTTTTGCAACTTGACAGACAAGGTGGCAAAATATCCGCCCATTAAATTTCCTACGAAGGAAGAAGATAACCATACTCCCATAAATAAGGACACGAATTTAATCGGTGCTAGTTTGGTGATCATAGATAATCCCACGGGGCTCAAGCACAGTTCCCCGCAGGTGTGGATTACATACAAGGCAATCAACCAATACATACTGATTTGGCCTTGTGCCGGCAAGAAGGAAGAGCCGATGGCTAACACTAAAAAGCCAAAACCCGTTAAAAATACACCCATCGCAAATTTCAAGGGGATGGCGGGTTCCTTGCCCATACTACCCAGTTTGATCCACATTTTGGCAAATAGCGGAGCCAAAATTACAACGGCAATCGGGTTAATGGATTGGAACCACGAAGCTTTTACCTGCAACGTCAAACTCCCTAACCAAGCCGGCAAATGAAAGGTGGGCAGGTAAATAGACGTTTGGGCAAATTTGCTTAACGAAGAGCCCGCTTGCTCAAAGAAGGCAAAGAAGAAAACGGCGATAAAAGTGAAGGTGCAAATGGCTTTGATTTTATCCCAATCTTCCGGTGTGAGCGGTTTGTCTTCTTCGGCAGCTTCTTTGGTTTTGTGTTTGGTTACGGGATACAAGCCGATATGGCCCAAGAATCTATTTTGTTCAACCAAGTACCAAACTAAGCTGATAACCATACCGATACCGGCGGCCATAAAGCCCCAGCGCCATTGTACCCAAGAAGGAGAGGTGGCGGTTACTTCCCCTACGTAGCCCGTGATAAACGGAGCAAAGAAGGCACCGATATTGATACCCATATAGAAGATGGTAAATCCGCTGTCACGGCGCGGGTCATTGGGCTCATACAATTCCCCTACAATGGTGGAAATGTTCGGTTTAAAAAAGCCGTTTCCGATAACGATTAAAGCCAATCCAATAAATAAGGCGGCCTTGGCCGGTAGGAAACCATAAGAAGCAAGGGTAAATTGACCTACTGCCATCAAAATAGCACCGATGGTAATAGAATGACGTTTGCCAATGTAGTTGTCGGCAAGCCAACCGCCGATGACCGGGGTGAAATAAACCAAGGCCGTAAACCACGCATAGATTTTGAAAGCTACAGGATCCGTAAAGCCAATCACGGCGCTAGTCATAAAGTAGACGAGCAATGCCCGCATACCGTAGTAGTTGAAACGTTCCCACATTTCCACCATAAAGAGCATATATAAGCCCTTGGGGTGTCCTGCTTTGGAAACGTTGTGTTTTACTTCTTCGTCTGTCATTTCTGTTTTGTTCTCCTTAATCATAAAAACGAGTACTCTATATTATACTAAATCTGAATATCGGTTGGGATATCTATTGGCAAGGTGAGTCCGTTTAATACTTGGTCAAACATTTCCCGCGCCAGTTGATAGGCCCGGTAAAAAGACCAAGCTACATAGATACCCAAAAGCACCAAAACGACGGAGTAAATAATTTTGGCCAAACGGCTGATTCGGTGAGAGGTCCATACCCACGGCAATACCAAAGGACCCAGTAAACAGGCCATTAAAATAATGCCGGTATGCGAGTGAAAAAAGCCGTATCCGGGTTTTAGACTTCTGCCGCAATGACGGCAAAAATTATCTTCCGGCGTGATAAGCAAGTGGCAATATGGGCACAAAAGAGGCTGGTTTAAATCGGTCATAGTTTAATTCCTTTGTTTCGTAAAAAGCGTTTAATATGGCTGCGGGCCCCGGCAGTTTTGGCAAATGTCAGCCAATCGGTTTTGGGTTCGCTGTTTTTACGCGTGATAATTTCGCACACGTCGCCGGTTTTAAAAGCGTAGTCCATACGTACCATGCGGTTGTTGACTTTGGCCCCCACATAATGATCGCCGATATCTGTGTGAATAGCGTAAGCAAAATCAATGGGAGTGGAACCGGCCGGTAACGATTTTACATCGGCGTTTGGCGTAAAAACGAAAATCTGTTGTAAGTTGACGTCCGTCTTGAAACCTTCCAAAAATTCGCGCGGAGCGGTTAAATCTTGCTGCCACTCAATCCAGCGGCGTATCCAGTTTATTTTTTCATCAAAGTTTTTATCTTGTTTGGTGTTGCCGGTTTTATAGCGCCAGTGCGCCGCGATGCCGTACTCGCAGGTGCGGTGCATTTCTTCGGTGCGGATTTGAATTTCAATGATATCTCCATCGGGCGAGAGTACGGTTGTATGAATGCTTTGATACATATTGGCTTTGGGAGTGGCAATATAATCGGTAAATGTGCCGGCGATAGGTTTAAACACATTATGCACAATACCCAGCGCGCGGTAACAATCTTGCAAGGTTTTAGTAATAATGCGCACGCCTAAAGAATCTTGGATTTCCGCAAAGGATAAATGCTGGCTTTGCATTTTGCGATAAATGGAATAGTAGTTTTTTGCGCGGGCTAAAATGCGCGAGTCCAACTTGGCTTCGGCTAAAGCCGGTTCTAAGTGTGATTTAAATTTTTCCAAGGCGGCTTGCCGGTCGGCGGTGCGGGCCTCCACTTCTTTTTTTAAATTTTCATATTCGGTGGGGTGTAAATATTTAAAAGACAAATCTTCCAAATCGGTTTTAATGGTAAACATTCCCAGCCGCTGTGCAAGCGGCGCGTAAAGTGAAATGGTTTCGTAGGCCTTCACTTTTTGCCGGTCCGGAGGGAGGGCATCTAACGTACGCATATTATGGGTGCGGTCAGCCAGTTTAATTAAAATCACGCGTACATCTTCGGCCACCGCAATTAACATTTTGCGCCAGTTTTCCACGGTTTCTTCATCCGTGGAAGAAAATTTTAAATCGCTTATTTTGGTTACCCCTTGCACCATGTGGGCAATTTGCGGGTTAAATTCTTTGCGCAATTCTTCTAAGGTGACAGGGGTGTCTTCCACGGTGTCGTGCAAAAGTCCGGCGCAAATAGTGTCGGCGTCTAAATTGAAATCCATTAAAATACTGGCGACATATTGGCAGTGAATAAAATACGGTTCACCCGTTTCCCGCTTTTGTTCGCGGTGTGCTTTTTCGGCAAAGCGATAGGCTTTCTCAATCAAAGAGGTGTCTTGAGTGGGATTGTATTCCTTAAACTTATGCAGCAAAGCCTGTAAATCGGGTGCTTGATCCATAGCTTATTTTTTTTGCAAATCCATCAAAATATCCTGTGCCGCGCGGGCTGCCACACCGGCTTGACCCAGTTGGGCACGCAAATTGAGTAACTGCTCTCGTAAATGTGCTAAGGCGGGCGGATTTTGGAACATAGCCATGGCCTCGGCCGCTAACAAACGCGGGGTGGCTTCATATTGGATAAGTTCCTTTACAAGCGGTTTATCCGCCAGCAAATTAACCAACGAAATGTAGCGCACTTTAATCACCATTTTGGCGATTTGGAACGTCGGCCAGAACATTTTATAGGCTACTACCATAGGCACCCCCAACAGGGCGTTTTCCAACGTGGCAGTGCCGGAGCACGCGAACAAAAAATCCATTTTTTGGCGCTTTTCGTAATTTTTATCTTTTACAAAATGAAATTGCGGGTGTAGCGGCTCTCCCAGCAGGGAAGCGATGGCTTTTTCGTCGGCGTCCGGAAGTAAAAACATGGAAGCTTCCGCAGCGGGAAATTCCTTCAAAATTTGCTTAAATGCTTGATAAAAAACCGGGGCCAAGCGTTTGATTTCGCCGGGCCGGCTGCCGGGTAACATCCCCAGTTTCCACGGATGATTTTTGGGGTCTTTAACGTCGTATTTTTTGGGCAACGGCGCAGGTAAAATGTCCAAAAGCGGGTTGCCCAAGAATACGGCATTGCCGCCGAATTTTTCATGGAAAGCCGGCTCAAACGGATAAATGGTATACATCTTTCGGGTAAGTTGCGCCAGTTTTTTGGCGCGGTATTGCCGGCTGGCCCACACTTGCGGCGTGACATAGTAGTACGCCGGGATTTGGCGGTGGTGTGCCATTTCTAATACTTGGTGGTTAAATCCGTAAAAATCTACCACAATCACTGCAATCGGGTTTTGCGTTTCCATATAATCGCGGATTTGGTTAATAAGTTTAAACCAAAGTGGCATTTTCTTAAGAGGTTCCACAAAACCGTTGGTTCCTTGGCTGGCCAAATCATATAAGAAATGATCGCACAAGGATTGCATGTTCTTTCCACCGATAGCAGTAATGCAGAGGTCCGGGTCCGTTTCTTTCAGTGCGCGGATCAGGCCGGCGGCATGTAAATCGCCGGAAACATCCCCCGCTACAATTAACATATTTTTGGTAATCGGCGTAATGGTAGACATTATTTATCTCCTTTCAGTTGGCCCAGTGTTTCGTCCAACACGGCTTGCGCGGCGCGTGCAACGGTGTTGAGTGTTTGCAACGGTTTGGGAGTATGCATATGCCCCGTTTTAGGTACATCAAACCGGTTCATTTTTTCCAAAATATGCAAAGCCAAATCAAGCGCTTTGGAACCTTTTTCCCCGCTGGGGGCCGGCGTTTTGGCGGTATGGATACAATCCATAAAATGTAGAATTTCCGCCGTAATGGGCAGTTGTTTTTCTACTTTCGGATAAGTTACTGTTAAATCGTTCATGGACTTAAGCACCGGTTTTTCGCGGCGGTATGTTTTGACGCGGGCGTTCATAAAATCTACGGACACATATCCGTCCGGTTGGAACACGTGCATGTAGCGGGCACGCTCAAAACTGGCGCGGCTGGCGGTAATATCGGCCACCGCCCCGTTTTCAAAATGCAAACGTACATTGGCGATATCCTCATGGTCGGAGAACACGCTTAATCCCACGGCCTCTACGTGGCATACTTCGCTGGGGACGAGGGTGTAAATTAAATCCAAATCGTGAATCATCAAATCTAATACTACGCTGATGTGGGACATGCGTCCGTCGTAAGGACCTTGGCGGTTGATGGTAATAAAGCGCGGGTTTTTGATATAGTTGCGCGCTTCTACAACGGCCGGATTAAAACGTTCCACATGACCGACTTGCAAAATGAGGTTATTTTTCTTTGCTGCCTGAATTAAATCGCGCGCTTCTTCCATGGTAACGGCGATCGGTTTTTCCACTAATGTATGTATGCCGTTTTCTAAAAACAACATACCTAATTTATGATGTAGCGGTGTGGGGGCGGCAATAATAACAGCGTCCACTTGCCCGATTAGTTCCTCCGGGTGCGTGTAGGGAGTGCAATTATGTTCCCAAGCCAATTTTTGCGCACGCATTTGATCGGGGTCGCATACACCTACCAGTGTAACTCCTTTCATTTTAGCCAACGTGCGCGTATGAAAAGTGCCGATTTTGCCGGCACCGATAACTCCAAAACGGATATTTTTTTCTTCTGCCATAAACAATACTCTCTTTATTTTATTATACCAATTCTATTTAAAAACAGGCGAAAAAATACTTCGCGTACGTAAAAAGTTGGACAGGAGAGTTTTTATTAGTATAATGTTTACATAGGTTGTGGGGAGTACTTAACCGGATGCAAAAAAGTTTATTTTTGTTATGTTTGTTTGTTGTGCTAGTTACGGCTTTGCCCCTGCACGCGGATAAAGCGGGGGCGCAAGCGGTCACCTTGTCTACCAAAGACGGGTGGTCTTTGGCGGCTTCTTACTTGCCGGCAGAGCCGGAAAAACGCACGTTAATTTTGCTGCACGATTTGGGCAAGAAGAAAGAAGATTTTACTTCCTTTGAAAAAGCCCTGGCTAATGCCGGGTTTGGTTATTTGGCGGTAGATTTGCGTGGATTTGGACAAAGTATCGGCGGCGGCAAAGCCTCTTCCTTTGCGCGCGAGGGGGTGGATAACCCTTTTAACAAAATGACGCGGGATGTAGACGCGGCGGTAGAATTTTTACACCAACGCGGTGTTGAGGATGAAAACATTTGCCTGTTCGGTACGGGGTTAGGGGCGAATGTAGCGGCTAAAAGTACCACCTTTTGGCCGGATATAGCGCTGCTGGCCCTTATCAGTCCAACGTCTAACGTGCGTGATGTGTTGGCTATTCCGGCTATGCGTATTTATAAGGGGGATGTGCTTATTGCGGCCGGCGCGGCCGATAAAAAAATGTTTTTGGAAGCGAGTGTAATTCGTAATGTGGCGTATTTAACAACCGGCGCGGAAAACGGCAAAGTTACTTTTCTTACCGCATACGAAAAAACTTCGCATGAGATGCTTGATCAGTATTTAATCCCGGCGGTGATTCAATGGTTGAACACCTCCCAACGGCCTGAAGTACTTCCCGATGCAACAGCAGAGGTAAGTGCGCAGGAGCAAACAGCGGGGGTACCGGTGGAATCATCTCGTACGGAAGAGGCGCTGGTGCCGTCCGTACTGAACTAAACATAAGGAGGGGTTCCCATGAATCCCGCGCGGATTGTTTTTCCCGGATTTTGGTTTGGCAAAAGTGACGTGGCTGAAGCGGAAGCTTTGGTCCGGCGCGGCGTAGGCGGTTTTTGTTTGTACAATGCCACGGCTGCTCAAGTATATAAATTAACTCATCATTTAAACAATCTGGCCCCGCAAGGGCCCTTGCTGTTTTGTGTGGACATCCGGGATAATTTATCGGAAGTAATTACCGATGCTCCGGTCTTGCCCGCTAACAACACGCTCCTTTCTTCAAAAACATCGGACGCGACTTACCGTAAAGGCAATTTGCTGGGGCGTATGGCGCGCGCGGTCGGGATAAACTGGGTGTTGGCCCCGGTGGTAGATTTGGGGTATGCTTCCCCGGCGCTGGGGGAAAGCCCGATGGATGTAACACGCTTGGCGGAAGATATGATTGCCGGAATTTCCAATGCCGGGGCACTGAGTTGTATGAAGTACTTCCCGGGACTTTCGGGCGTGCTTAAAAATCTGACGCAGTTGGAAGATGAAGAATTTATACCCTATAAACACCTGTTCCGCCGGGCAGATGCCATTATGCCGTCGGATATGATTTTTCCGAATTTAGATGCCAATAATCGGGCCATGCTTTCAGAGAAAATTATTAAAGATTTATTGCGCAAGCGGCTTAATTATAAGGGGATGGTGGTTAGCTTTCCGCTCAGCCAAGCCCGGCTTCGTTCGGAGGGGGGCGAAGCGGTACACATGCTTTATAACGGGGTAGAAACTTTGCTGTCCGCACAACAACCCCATGCTGTGATAGATGCTATAGAAAAAGAAATAGCGAAAGGGAAGTTGTTTGAACAAGTCAGCCAAGCGGTTTCCGGCTTGGAAATGTTTGTCAGTAAGGTGGCCGGCGGCCCGGAACCTGACGAAATAGACCGTATTTTTGAGGTAGCTAAAACTACATTTGAGTAGGAGCCTTGACAACTTTACTCATAAAAATACCCGTTTTAAAACGGGTATTTTTGATAAGCAGGTTGGCAAAATTACGCTTCTTCTTTGTCTTTGAATTTTGCCACAATTTCGTCTTTTCTGCGGTTAAATTCTTTTAAGACTTTTTCTTTTCCTTCCGCAATTTTGGCACGCGCGTTTTGAGCGTGTTCGGCGAATTTTTGCCGGGCATCTTCGGTGTGTTCTTTGAGGTGCCCTTTAATTTCTTCGGCGTGTTCCAAAACATAGTCACGTTGTTCCTCATAATTTTCTTCCGCCCAACGTTTAAGTTTGCGGCGGGTGGTTTCGCCTTTGGCCGGTGCAAACAACACGCCCAGCGCAATACCCGTTACAGCCCCGAGCAAAAAGGCCGCCAATCCTGTTTCAGTAGTTCTGTTGCACATAATACCCCTCCTTAAGTTTGTATAATGTTATATAGATATTATACAACAAAAGCCAATTTTTACCAGTGGTAGATTAGGGAGAATCTTTATGCCAAATCCGTCCGCACCCCGCCAAAACGGTCAACAACTTGACCCGCAGGTCCGCAAGAAAAATTTTGAAGAAGTGGCCCAAATTTTCACTAAAGAGGAAGCTTTAGCCGAGGCCAACCGCTGTTTGCATTGTCAAAACGCACGCTGTCAGGCCAATTGCCCCGTCGGTGTGCAAATCCCGGCGTTTATCGCACTACTTAAAGACGGCAACGTCGGCGGTGCGATTAGCAAAATCATGGAAACCAGTTTACTCCCCGCTATCTGCGGACGCGTCTGTCCGCAAGAAAAACATTGTGAAGGCAACTGCGTATTAAAAGAAAAATTTGGCGCGGTCAATATCGGCATGTTGGAAAGATATACCGCCGATACCGCGCGCCGAGAGGGGCTTTTAAAAACGCCCATCTGCGCGAAAAAAACCGGTAAAAAAGTAGCGTGTATCGGCTCCGGCCCGTCGTCTATTGCGGCGGCAGCAGAACTGGCGCGCGCCGGACATGATGTTACCGTTTTTGAGGCCCTGCACGCTTTCGGCGGCGTGCTACGCTACGGGATACCGTCTTTCCGCTTGCCGCGCGAAGTAATTGATAAAGAAATTGAAACCGTCAAATCAATGGGCGTAAAATTTCAAACAGACGTACTTATCGGTGCAAGCGAAAAAATAGAAGATTTATTAAAAGAATTTGATGCCGTGTATATAGGTAGTGGGGCGGGGTTGCCCACTATGCTGGGCATACCGGGCGAAAGCGCTGTCGGTGTATATAGCGCCAACGAATTTTTAACGCGCGTAAACTTAATGCAAGCGTATAAATTCCCGCAAACTGATACGCCTATCTGTATCGGTAAACACGTGGTAGTGTTAGGCGGAGGCAACAGTGCGATGGACGCCGCGCGTTGTGCTATGCGCCTAGGGCCCGATACGGTAACGGTGGCTTACCGCCGAAGTGCGGCCGAAATGCCCGCCCGCGCGGCCGAGGTATTACACGCACAGGAAGAAGGGGTAGTGTTTGATTACCTCATCACCCCTAAAGAAATTTTGCAAGACGAAACAGGGCACGTTACCGGCATTAAATGTACCCGCAACGAACTGGGCGAGCCCGACGCTAAAGGACGCCGCCGCCCGGTGGAAATTCCTAATTCTGAATTTGTTTTGCCTGCCGATACGGTTATTGTGGCGATTGGTCAACGGCCTAACCCGATTATCGCCAAAACCACGCCGCAATTAAAAACCACCGAGCGCGGAGTGCTTGCATTAGACGAAGAAGGAAAAACTTCTATCCCCGGCGTGTATGCGGGGGGCGATATTATCCGCGGCGGCGCGACGGTACTGCTGGCCATGAAAGACGGTATTGAAGCTGCGCGCCGCATTAACAAGTATCTAAACGGGAGCAAATAACATGCAAGAAAATACGATTTTGGTTAAAGAACAATTAAATAGTGCCGTTGTTAAATTTGTGATCTACAAACCGCTGATCGCGCGTTCGGCTCAGGCCGGGCAGTTTGTGATTTTGCGCGGGCGCGAAGGCGGCGAGCGCGTACCGGTGACGCTGGTTGATTGGGACAAGGAAAAAGGCACGATTACCGTGATTATCCAAGCCATCGGCAAATCTACTTCTCTGTTTAATTCGCTTAACCAAGGCGAGCAGTTTTTAAACGTCGCCGGGCCGCTCGGTACGCCGGTGGAAATTAAAAATTACGGTACGGTGGCGGTAGTCGGCGGCGGTGTGGGTATTGCCGAAGTGTACCCGATTGCCCGCGCGTTAAAAGAAGCCGGTAACCGCGTGATAGCGGTGCTTGGCGCGCGCACCAAAGAACTGCTGATTTTGGAGCCGGAAATGGCCCAATTATGCGACAAAACCGTTTGCGCTACCGACGACGGCTCACACGGGATGAAAGGCATGGTAACAGACGCTATCCAACAGTTGCACGACAACGGCGAAAAAATAGATGCCGGGTTTATCATTGGTCCGATCCCCATGATGAAATTTACCGCGCGGCTGATGGATAAACTTTCCATTAAGCCCTACGCCAGTTTAAACCCGATTATGTTAGACGGAACGGGCATGTGCGGTTGTTGCCGCGTAACGGTGGAAGGCAAAGTGCGTTTTGCGTGTGTGGAAGGGCCGATGTTCCCGGCCAGTACGATAGATTTTGACGAACTCATCCGCCGCACCAGCGAATATAAACCGCTTGAAAAAGAAAGTTTGGAAAACTTTCAAAAAGACCACGTGTGCAAGTGCGGTTTGCATTAAGCGCGTCGTTTTTACGCAACACAAAAGTATCCCCCGAGCACCTCGGGGGATACTTTTGTGTCGGGCTTAAAAACTTTTAATCTGCCTGGTTGTTTACAACTTTTTGACCGGTTTTTTAGCCGCTTGTTTGTTTGTGTTTTTGCGGGTGTTCCCGGGGGCCTGGTCGGCACGGGAGTTCTTCTTTTGGGCAGAGGAAGCCGCAGCCTTACCGGTGCGACGGTTTAAATCTTTCTTAACCTTGTTTATTACTTGCTGAGCTTTTTGCTTTTCCAGTTGTGTACTAAAAAACGGATTATAAAAGTTCTGATAGAAACTTTTTATATTGCGTAAGTGATTGTGATAGGTTACCCAATAATCAGCAATCTCTTCGCATTTTCCGGTCGGGAATTTAGCTGCCGAACATTCCATACTTTCTCCATCAATTACCGCCTGGAGAGAGGGCGCTTTGGCAGTGCCGGACAGTTTGTTTGCTTCGTCCCGGCTTTCTATGAAGAACTGTTCCATATTCCGGTCTTTATCCAATACGACTTTTAACTTCCACGCTTGTGCGGGAAGATAAGCAGTATATTTATTTTTGTATATGGATATGGGTGTAT
This sequence comes from Elusimicrobiaceae bacterium, assembly GCA_017646765.1. GTDB lineage: Bacteria > Elusimicrobiota > Elusimicrobia > Elusimicrobiales > Elusimicrobiaceae > Avelusimicrobium. The sequence goes on from JAGCMD010000039.1 coordinate 11,560, forward strand.
TATTGCCGCCTACCCAGCCGTCTTCGGCAATTTCCAACTCAAATTGGCCCTGCGATATACCGGCGATGGAGTCTTTTACGGTAAGGATGTATGATTTCCTGCCGGCCTCTTGTTTGCGTGCATAAGCAAATTCGCGTGTCCAAAACACTTTGCGGTCGCTCGGTTTATAATCGGCAAAGTATTGAAAAGAGTCCGTGGCTTTGCTTTTGTCAATTTCATAAACGCTTAGCGGTGTTTTGATAGAAGTAATTACCCCGGTTTTCTTGTTTCGTGTGACTACGGAATCTTGGCCGGTATCAAACAGAAGCGTACGATCGGGTAGCGCTATGAGCATTTCCGCTTCCAAGTTGCCTTTATCGTAGCTGCGCATCAGGTCAAAGGTTCGTTGTCCCTTTTCAAACTGACCGTTTTGGGCTTCTTTTAATGTTCGTAAGTTGGGTTTAGGATAACGTAATAAATCAATGCGGTTGCGCGTGATGGTTCGGCCGGCTTGATAAAAGTTGTTGCTTTTGGGGCATAACGATTTCCACCCTTTTTGGGCTCGTTTGGAAAATTTTCCCTTGTTATGTTGTGCCAAGCGTAAATCTAAAAGGTTGATAAACCCGTCGGCATCATCACAAGTAAACTGCCGCGGGCCGTCGCTCCCGTGCATGATGGATTTTTCTTGTTGGTTGGCATCACTGGAGTATTCGGCATGGCTGCCTCTACGCGCCGGTACGTGGTCATACTGGTCGCTTAACCCGTAGTAATGGCCCATTTCATGCAAGACGGTAGGGAGAAACTCCCCCTCCGCCAAGCCCTCCGTAATAATCATCTCAAAAGGGCCGCCGGTGTCGGTTATTAGGCATCCGTTAGCCGCAGGACCGCACTTCTTGCCGGTGGAAAAGAGGATGTAGTAGTTCTTATCCGTTTTTTGCCAGCGCACGGAACCCTCTAACAGGGGGATGATATCTTTAAATTGCCGCTTGTGTTTTGATTTTTTAATAAACTGTAAAGTCTCCCTGGGCCAACTGGTTAAAGCCTGTATAAAAGCCGCTTCTTGGCCGATGGTAATTTCGTCGGAAAGTTTATAAAAAACAGGCGTTTGGAAAATAAGTGCGTCCATGGCGTATTTGTGATGGGTATCTTCTACAAATTCGGACAGCACGCCCCACGGCCGTTCCGCCCGGCCGATCCCCGGGGTAATTAAGCAGATAACCCATAAAAAATATAATAAAAACACACGCTTCATACGCTTTACTCCGTTTGGATAAAGAGATATTTATAGTATAGTATTAAAAGTCAAAATTTCAAGGAGCCAACAGATTGGCGGTTTATTTGTTTATTTATATTTTCCATTATTTGTTGTTTTTGTTCTTTGTCGGTTTGGAAACCAAAAAGCGGCTTATAAAAGTTTTCATAAAAACTTTCTATACGGCGTATATTCGGCCGGCAAATTTCTTCCAAATTGGCTTGCGGTTCTTTAGAACTAACGCTTTTGACTTTGCCGTTTTTAATAACAAAATCGACTTCAATGTTTTTCATTTTTTCAACATAAGTGTTCGGGTCAACTTGCCTCGTTTTTACGGTTTCGTGTAGGGTATAGGAACTCGCGCCAATCATATCCTCCAAAGGGCCGAAGTCCCACATCTTATACGGACTTATTGTCACAGAAACCTCCGTCTGATCTATGATTCTCCGCATTTCCACGCTCCCGGAAGAGTATATGCGAGCTTCAAATTTGCGGAAAGGAATTTCGTTAATTTCTTCGCTTATTTGGATGGTCAAAGAATCTATCTTCGTGTCGCCTATATGCAGTGTATGCTTTTCCCCATACGTAAAAGTTCGGGTCCAACGTGCACCCTTAGGGATCAGGTGTAAGGAATAGATTTCTTTAACCCCTGTCATATCTAGGAGGGTTGTTATGGAAGAAATTAACCCGGTATTTGGGTCTCTTATTACCGTGCTTTCTGCCACATCAAATAGTTGTGCCCCGTCCGGCGGTTCCATGTGGGCAAAGACTCTTCCTTGTTGATAAAAAATCAACACATTACTTCCTCTTCCCCAATAATCCGCACTGTCTATTTTTTTGCGATTGGGAGTTCTGCTTTCTTGGTAGAAGTTGGTTCCTTCGCTTCCTAAAGTTTTCCACCCTTTTTGGGCCCGCTCGGAAAAGCGGCCCCCATTATATTGAGCTAAGCGCAGGTCCAGTACGTTAATAAAACCGTCTATGTCATCAAAACTTAGTGATAAATTAAACGCGGTGAGCATAACAGCCCCTAAATAAGGAGCACTGGAATATTCTACATGGGAGTTTCCTCGCGCCTTTTCGTACTGGTCCCCCAGCCCAAAATAATGGCCTATTTCGTGTAAAGTAATGTGGTCAAAACGGTCGCGGTCAGATTTAACAACGATAATTCTGGCTACTCCGGCATTGTTTTGTGCTCTAGAAAAACATCCATCGGCATAGTCCCCACAAACACCATCCTCTCCCAAAGAAAGAATAATATTTGGGTTTTGGTCTGTTTCTTCTAAAACAAGCGGCCGGCGTAATAAGGGAAGTATGTCTTTAAATTCTTTTTGCCGGCCGGCTTTTTCAATGGCTTTGAGCGTTTCCTGCGGCCATTTTTGGAAGTTAGCTACAAAAATGTCTTTTTCTTCTTGGGTAACCTCTTTGTCAACAGCATAGCGAATGGGCTGGCCCTGAATAAAAAAGTCCATAGCGTATTGGTGTGTCCGGTCATTCACAAAATCTTTCAAAGCACCCCACGGCCGTTCCGCCCGGCCGATCCCCGGGGTAATTAAGCAGATAACCCATAAAAAATATAATAAAAATACACGCCTCATACGCTTTACTCCGTTTGGATAAAGAGATATTTATAGTATAAGGGAAAAAAGGAAAATGTCAAGGTTAAAAGTTTCGGGCAGTTTTTATTCCTCCTTTTTGCCCGCCGGTAACATGTTTTTATTTTTTAAGGGAATCCTTGATAGATTCTTTGAGTTTGTCCTCACGAATTTTCGCAAAAACCGGCGTATAAAAGTTTTTGTAAAAACTTTCCAAATCTCTTTTATACTCTTGAATTAAATTCCAATACGCATACAAAGGATGACTTTGGACCAGTGGCAATTTACTACCGTAGAGATTGTTTTTTGCATCGCGAAAGGTGAGGAGCGGCTCCCCGGCTTTGTGATATGCAAATCCTTCAGGAATAGATAAAGAATAGGTGTCAAAAGAATCCTCTTCTTGGCGTTGAAATTTGAGGGTAATTTTTTTGCCATACCAATCTTTTTTTATCGTAATATGTCCGTTTGGCGCAAATTCTGCACTGGCGGAACTTCTTAGTCCTGTTTTGGAAGAAAGGGTTTGTCTAAACGATTTTAATTCCACGCCGTCAACCGTTTCCTTTACCCAAACGTATACCAATATTTCGCCGTCTTCCGTTTCTTTAGGGATTCCGTATGTAAAAGTTCGGACAGAGTTTACCATTTGGGAGTAACTTTTCCTGTCTGAGGTGGTAATTTCTTGTTCAATGGGTATTGTAACGGAGATAATTAAACCGGTTTTTGGGTCGCGCTTTATGCCTTGTCCATTTTCCAGCACCAAGAAATTATCCAAGGCGGTAGACCGGATCATTCTTTTAACAGCTACCAATTCCCCGCTTTGGTAGATTCGTTCGGCTTGCGATATTTCAGGGGTTAATTGTTCTACTATAAGGTCTTTCTGACGTCGTGTAATGGTTTGGGCTTCCTGATAAAAATTAAAGGAACCCGGGCAAAAAGTTTTCCACCCTTTTTTAGCTCTGTCGGAAAATTGGCCGGTCTGGCTGCGTTTGGACAACCGCAGATCAAGTAGATTGATAAATCCGTCCACATCATCACAAGTGATGTCTTTGGCTTCATTCATGACGCTGCCTTGCCGGAGATTAACATCGCTAGAGTGGTTGGCGTCACTATTTGCTCTAGAAGCGGTATATTGATCTCCCAAACCGAAAAAATGGCCTATTTCATGTAAGATAACTGGGTCAAGAGATTTCCCTCTATGATATTTCGTCACATAGAGCCTAAAATAGGGTTTAGAGGAAGACGGTTGAATATAGCTGGCTCTCTCGTCGTTTTTGGAGCTGATGTCCAAATAAATGTCCGCTTCGCCGGGCTTGAGAACCGGCCGTAAATCAAGATGGCGTTGTAAATAGGGAATAATATCTTTAAATTCTTCCGTGCGGTTACTTTCTTGAATAAAGCGTAAAGTTTCCTTCTGCCAACGGTGGATACTATTCAAAAATGCAACCTTTTCCCGATCGGTTGTTTCCAGGGAAATGGCATAATAAATGGGCTTTGAGGATATTAAATAGTCTATAGCGCTCCTTCGGTTGGGATCATTCATTTCTATCAATGCGCCCCAGGGCGCTTCCGCCCGCGCAAGCGGCGTCGCTATAAGCAAGAACAAATATAAAGCCATAATAAAAAATCGTTTCATGATGTTTTCCTTTTGAATGGAAGGTACACTCACAGTATAAGAAAGAGGGATAGTTTCGGCAAGGGCCAAAAGACCCACTAACTTATAGGTCCTTATTGTACTACACCCCCCCGGAATAGTCGGGGGATTGTTATTTTTTGTTGTGCGGAAAGAAAACGGTAACAACTTTTATTTATCTTCTTCCAACTTTTTAAGCGTGGGGAACAAAACAGTATTATTGGAGTGTAAGAAAGCCCTGATTTTTCAAAACCGATTTTAGTTCGCGGGATATAGGCGGCCGCCAGGCGTAGTGGTAATTACGTCAAGGCCGCGAGACCGCGAAATAAACAGGTTTTGGAAAATTGTTGGCCCCAAAAGCAACGAAACACAAAAAAGAACTTTTTGTGTTTCGTGCGTAAAACGTAGCAGACGACAGACGTTCTATTCTTCTAATTTCTTCAAGGTCGGGAACAAGATAATCTCGCGGATAGAGTCTTGGCCCGTGAGCATCATAATAATACGGTCAATACCGATACCCATGCCACCGGTTGGCGGCATACCGCTTTCCAACGCTTCAATATAATCGGCGTCCAAAATATCGGCATTTTCGGCATCTTCGCCCTTGGCGGCAGCCTTGGCGGCAGCTTGGTCTTTGAGGCGTTGCAACTGGTCGGCCGGGTCATTTAACTCGGTATAGGCGTTGCCAAGTTCTTGTCCGTTTACAAATACTTCAAAACGTTCCACCAGTTCCGGGTCGCCGGGTTTGGTTTTGGCAAACGGGCTGACCGCGGTGGGGTAATCAAGCGCAATAACCGGGTTGTGATAATCGGCTAATAGTTTGCCTTCAAAAAGCTCTTCAAAAATAGCGGAGTCGCTGTCGGCCTCGGAAAATTTGATTCCTTGTTCGCGCGCGACTTCTTCTAATTTTTCGCGGTTAAATTGGCGGCCGTTTAATACTTCGTGGATATCGCGGCCGAATTTTTCCTGCCACGCCTGCGGAATATACAACCGTTTAAACGGCGGACGCAAATCAACTTCGTAGCCGCGGAATTGTACTTTTTCTGCGCCGATGGCTTTGGCGGCGTTGCCTAAAATTTCGTCAAACAAATCGGCCATAGAATTTACATCGCCGTACGCTTGGTACAACTCCATCATGGTAAATTCCGGGTTGTGGGTCGTGTCAATACCTTCGTTGCGGAACATGTGCCCGATTTCGTAAATCTTATCCAACCCGCCCACAATCAAACGTTTGTGGTGAAGTTCCAGCGCAATACGCATGTAAAGCGGCATTTTAAGCGCGTTGTGGTACGTCTCAAACGGACGGGCAATCGCGCCGCCGGAGGACGGGTTCAAAATGGGGGTTTCTACTTCCAAAAACCCTTTTTCGTCTAACGTTTTGCGGATGGAAGAAATGATTTTGGCACGTTTGACAAAAATGTCTTTTACTTCTTCGTTGGCAATTAAATCTAAATGGCGTTTGCGGAAACGCACCTCGGTATCTTGCAGACCGTGGTATTTTTCCGGCATGGGGCGGATGGCTTTGGATAAGAGCGTAAGCGAAGTGACTTTAATGGTTTTTTCGCCGGTTTTTGTTACAAATACGTGACCTTTAACAGCGACAAAATCGCCTACCGCAATATGTTTTTTGAAGAATTGGTACGGCTCGTCGCCGAGTTGGTCCTTGGCTACGTAAAGTTGTACCTTACCCGAAAAATCGCGTAAATGTGCAAACGCGGCCTTGCCCATTAAACGCAGTTGAACGACGCGGCCCGCGGTGGCGACTTCGGCATTTTCGTCGGAATTTTTAGCGCCTAAACAAGAAATCGTTTTTTCACAGCGGTTAGGATAAGGAGCTACGCCCATTTGGCGAATTTCGTCCACCTCGGCGTAGCGCTCTTTGATAATTTCGTCTAAAGAATTGTTGTGTTGGGCTTGTGTGTTTTCGGACATAATAAAACCTCGTTTGTGAACTAATTATTTATATTTTAGCAAATTGCCGCCAGGGCGGAGGAAAAAAGTGATACAATACAAATATGAATAAAAATTTTATAGTTTTTGGAATTGCTGCTGTTTTGCTTGTGGGCGGAGGATTATGGTATCGTTACCAAAGTAACGCCGCCGACGAGCGTGGCGCCACGAAACTGATGCGCTCTTTTGAAGAAGAAACCGACCAGCAAAAAGTGCTGCGTTTAATTCGTCACGCCGATAATGTGAACGAGCGGGATAAATCGGGCCGCACGGCGTTGTTTTATGCGGTGCAACACGGAGCCAACGCGGAAATGATACGCCAATTGCTGCGAATGGGCGCAGACACTTCTATTACCGATACAACCGGACAAACGGTGCTGATGGTAGCGGCGCGGTATAATCAAGGGGAAGACGTATTGGTGCAGTTATTGGTAGCCGGAACGCCGCTTAACATTACCGACCGCGACGGTTACACCGCGCTTATGTATGCGGCCCAGTATAATACGCCCGGCGTGGTAAAAAAATTAGTACGCGGCGGCGCCGACCCGGATATTACCGCGCCTGACGGTAAAAATGCGGCCAAGTTGCTCGCGGAAAATCAAAAGTTTTCCAAAGAAGAAAAAGGCGATTTTGTACAGGCTTTTAAAATATTGTCCATCATCGGTCCGCGCCCGCCTGTTTTTATGAATAATGGAGGGAAATAATTAAACGGCTTACATACAAAAAAGCGTGGAGTTATGCACCCCCGCTTTATTGTGCCCGTCGTACAAATTTTAGGGTTGGGTTCTTTCGGAGACGGCTTCTTCGTTGGCCACGGAGCGGACACAAAGGCCCCGCCTATAATCAGTTCCCATATAACGCTTTAAAAAATTTGTAAAATCATCAGTCAGCAGAGCGGTGGTTCCTTCTCCGCTTCCAAAACCAACCACATAACCGCGAATAATGAACGGCGTGCCGGACATTCCACCCGGCTCTTCGCCTGTCCATTGAACAGTATGGTCATCGTTCGTAGGAATCCCCTTATGCACAAAGGGGTATTGCACGGGAAGTTTACGATCAGTGACAATTTCATTTTCAACTATTGGTTCAAACCAATAGCCATACGCAGTTCTTCCGGCCAGTTCCGTACGCGCGCTTTCGGGACTGAATGTCATAAAGTGATAATCATCTAATAGTTGTTGCAGGAAGCGCTTTTTATCTGCTATCGCCTTAGCCATTTGTCTACGTACGGACGCCTGGGCAGAAGCAGCCCGCCCGACTTGAGCGGAAGCGAACGAATTATTCCCTTTTGTTATGTCCGCCATCTGCTGCATTTGGGATAATGCGGTATCTAATTTCTTGATATTCTTCTCCATAGAAGAGATCATTTTATCGTTTTTATCAAACCCGATAATTGCAATATCCTCAGCATGTCCGTATGCTCCGCTGGGCTCATATCCTTTGCGATAGAAATAAATGGTCGCGTTGGCAGGGGTGTCGGCACTCGGCTCGGAAAGGTTCACAAGCCACACTCCGTTGTCAAGTTGTTCTACTCCCGCCACTACTCTGGGATTGGTGGTTGTACCAAATCTATTTAAACAATGCGCCGCCGTAGCAATCCACCGTTCGTGATAACGTACTCCGGAACAAATGCCAGATCCATTTTTCGTCATCTCTAAAGCCACCACATTCTGAGATACTTTTGTTCTTGGATAGGGATATCTGACGGCAAACAATTCATCCAAGGGAGACAGAGGTTGTTCTTCCGTACTGGAAGAGTTCTTGGAAGTAATTTTATTTTTTGACTTAGCCGCATGACTATTAACCCGCTGCAAGGTGGGTACAACCGTTTTTGCGCATAGGGTGGGAACTAAAAACATGCTCCCAAACCATACAATTAAAAAATTGACTAAAATTTTTTTCATATATCTCTTCTCCTCCCTTACATTGTAATAGTTTTTGTAAAAAAGTCAAGAAAAGGACTTGCCTTGCGGTTCACAAGTTCGCACACAAACTCGGATATCGCTGCGCCTTTCAAGTCCTGGACGCGGGTAAAGCAGTTTGCCCGCTTGGACATAAAAATTTAGCCTATCCGTAAAGGATAGGCTAAATCTTTGCGCCCACCAGGCGGCGAACTTGTATCTTCAGCTCCGCAGGCTGACACGCTATTCATTCTATATTCAAATTTGTTTTTTCTAGGTCCTTGGACCCAGGCCCGTTTGGGTCCAAATACCCCTTGTTTTTTTCTCTTTTTCCCTTATACTTACAATATCAACTCGTAAATTTAAGCTCAAGGAGGCAGTCTTATGAAACGGATTATTATGATGTGTGTGTTTGCGTGTTTTATGGCGGTATCGGCGTCTGCGCAATTAGCGCCCCAAAAAATGGCCCAACAGCCACAAGAAAACGGCTTTGCCAAAGCGCAAGAGACCATGCAAAAGACCATTAAAGAGGCCTTTAAAAAGTACCCTGAAGAAGCCTTGAAACGTGCGTACGACAAAAACGGTCTCCTTAAAAAGGCCATTGAAGAGACCGTTAAAGAGACCGTTGAAGAGACTGTTGAAGAGGACCCTAAAAAAGCTTTGAGACTTGCGTACATGTACAACAACTCCAAAATGGTAGATGCAATTTTAACCAAACATCCGGAGTTGGCCAACACTACTGTCAAGAACGGCGAAGATGTCCCTATGATGTACGCTGCGTTTGAAGATTTTGTATCTAAGGATCCTCGTTATGGAGAGATGTTCCGGGTATTTTTGAAACACAAGGTCGAATGTCCGAAGTGTATGTATAAGATTTCTGAACTCCCTGAACGCGAGGCCCTTGATTTTATGAGTTATCAAACGGTACGGCTTGAAGATATATATGATAGATGTAAAAATTCTGCAATGACATGTGAAAAGTGGGTCGCTGCCGCGTCCAAGATAATTGTATCTGAAAAATACGTACTATATCTTAGGGCGTTGCTTTTCGTTCTTTCTGGCGTGTCCGGGAACTATATGGATAAATTTGAGTCGTCTGAATATTTGCCCACGTTTGGGAAGCGGTTATCCTTCTATCAGGAAGTCCTCAAAGAAGGCGACGCAGAACGGTTCTTGGAAGTATTCGCATTTTACGAAGAAAAGTATAGGTATGGATTGGATAGGGTAATAAATCTCTATCGCGAATTGCGTAAAATAAATTATAACGGGCCGTTTAAGGGGTCTTCCGTCGCCTGTCAAGAAGAAATTGACAGAAAATTGGCAAACTATGAAGAGCGGCAGCTACCCGGATTCCCAAACCGTGAAGCCAACGAGAAGACTCTAAAAGAAATCGCCGAGTTAAAACAACTGAAGAAAGTGTTGATTGAGGTGGTGGAGAAGCCACTAGCCTATGAAAAGGGGGTGGAAGGTTGGAAGAGTCTTCTAGAAGGCGATGAACAACTGGCTAAGCGGTTTTATAGCAAATTCGGGGGAATGGTTAATAACTTGAATGGCGTCAAGAAGTGGAGGTATTTCCCAAAAGGTGATCCTGACGTTTCTCCGCTGTTGGAAGGGAAAGACGTTACTATCCCGGTAGTGGTCGAGTGTATAAGAGCTCCGTACTCCTACTATAGAGAGGGAAATTACGGGCACGATGGATACGCCTGTAAAGAAGCCAATGTGTGGGATGCGCGGCCCAACGGTAGTTTGGCTAAACCTATCCTCACAATGGAAGTTGATTATAGCCGTTGGGCTAAATGGATTAATGAATATCCGCTGCCCTAAGCTAAGAAAATTCGTTTCAAAAACTCCTCGGGCTAATCTCCCGGGGAGTTTTTATTTTAGCGTTTACTGCACACTATAGAGGGTCCACGAAGAATATACACTTTTTCGCTTTTGCAGATACCGATGAGAAAGTATAAGAAGAAGTCATTTCCAGCCGAAGGAATGGCTTTTTTAAGGTCTTGCGCCCACCAGGACTTGCCTTCCGGTAAAATTCCTGACGGAATTTTCCTGCAGGCCGGGCTCGCGGTTTTTGCCTTTCGCGCTACGCCTGTGCGGCTCGCACTCAAACAAAAACATCGCTGCGCCTTTCAAGTCCTGCCGCGCATAAAGCAGTTTATGCGCTGTGGACTAAATTTTAAGCCCGCACACAAGGCGCGGGCTCAAAATCTGCGCCCACCAGGACTTGAACCTGGAACCCATCGATTATGAGTCAATTACTCTCATTGTTGAGCTAAGTTAGATCGTAAAGAAAATAATGACAATCCCGGTCTCAAAAGAAATGACATTGGCAAGTAGAGCTAGCGTCCACGGATTTATCTGTTTATACTGCAAACATCTATAAAAAATAAATCCTTCCACTAACACCACAAGGAACTCCATTACTCCAATAAGCGGCCAAGCTAAATTCGGTGTAAATACAAATAGCAGATTGGCCGCAAATACCACTGGGGGATTGGTAAGCATATTGGCATAAATTCCGGTCAAAATATCCTGTCGGGTTCGTATCCCCAACAGATACAAAATCGGTAATTCAATGAGCCATGTTAAAACGAGGGAAATCATTAAACTACACAACATATTTTTCCCCTTGATAAATAGAAGGTATCAGTAATGCTGCGGATAATATACTTAGCAAGCTAAGTCCGGGACCGGTAGCTAAAAAATTTACTCCCCAAAATGTCGGAAGCGCACCCACAAATAAGGCCGCCGTTAAAATACCGAAAGCAAGCCCTTTGTGATGTGGCATCAGATTAGCAAGCATGGTTAAGGTAAGGGGCATTGTCATATTAAAACAAATTAGAGCAATTAAACCGGCCGCCGAATTATTAAACGCAAACAGGAAAGCTCCTGCTGCTACCAGTAGAGAAACAGCCGCCGTTGGCATAAAACCGACTTGATCTCCTATAATACCACCCACCATTTTGCCTAACACTACCGCACTTACTGCCAAAACGGCCAATAAATAGTGGGATTTCCACGCAAAAACAGCTAAACATCCTACATAACTTCGTAGGCATACCGTAGCGATTAATCCAAGGGCTACCAGAAATTTCCCGAAACTAATTACCGGAAAAGTCGTGGGTAAATTATCCGGTTTTCCACACACGGACCGATATATGTAGCCAAGCAACCCCACGCTAATTACTAGCAATATAGCCACGATGGCAAGATGATGAACCATACTCTTTCCAAAGAATATTCCCAATGCACCGGTGGAAACAAAAATACCTATCTGCGTCGCCCGTTTGTCACTTAGGTTAAGCACATCAATTCCGCCACCTAGGTGAAACAAGGCATTTCCTATTCCGGCAATAATACAAGTATAAAAAGGGTGTTTGGTGCACAACAAGGCCCCCAGTATTAATATACAACCGCCGGCAGCCACCAACGCGTTCTTATTAAGCTTATCGGCCATAATTCCTAATGGGATTTGCATAAAAAATGCAAAAAAATTATAACCGACAATGGCCCCCCACAACGAGGTCTGGTGCTGTTCTGCTAGCGTGGTTGCCAAAGCCATACAGGCAAAATCTACTATAAAGTGAATAATGCTGTAAATAAGAATAACTTGCTTGGGCATATACTCTTTTTATGGAATGTTGGGCGAATTAGGTTTGCGGGTACGCCATAACAAAACAAAAGCAGCTACGGATAAGAGTAACGTAACCAGTCCGGCTAAGCCATACTGCAAACTGCTTATTTCGGACGAATCTGCTTGGGGAGTAGAATTACTCGAAGGAGATTTAGAAGGATTTTCAGCATTCGGGTTTGGAGTTGTTTGCTTGTCTAACCGTTCCAGACATTCTAGTCTATTCCATCGCTTCTTTAAGGGAAAGATGGCAGATTCGTTTTCAATGTCAGGGAAATCCTCTTTTATTTGTTTGCACGTTTCCAATTTTTTTTCTTCGGATAACTTATCAAGACTTTCCCACCAGGGGGTTTCACCGGGGTCAATCAAATCTGCCCGGGAAATTCCGGAACAAAGAATCATTAAAAACATAGTTCCTAATACAATTTTTTTCATAAATTTCTCCTCACAAAAAGCAGCAAGTGAATCCCTGTTTCTTCTCACACACAAGTATATCAAAAATTTTCTGGGTTTTCACGTGCGTCCAAAAGCATATAGCGGGTTATTATAAGATAGCGATTGGTGCAAGTCCTGTCGCGCATAAAGCAGTTTATGCGCTGTGGACCAAATTTTAAGCCCGCACACAAGGTGCGGGCTCAAAATCTGCGCCCACCAGGACTTGAACCTGGAACCCATCGATTATGAGTCGATTGCTCTAACCAATTGAGCTATAGGCGCGTTACACTTCTATTATAACAAATTCCTAGTTTTTTCGTAGCGCAAATTGTTCGCCGGGGAAAAATGTGCTAAAATATATATGTTAATCCGGGATGGTGTAATGGTAACACAGGTGCCTCTGGAGCACTAATTCTAGGTTCGAATCCTAGTCCCGGAAAAATTTGAAAACCTGCCGTTTGGCAGGTTTTTAAATTTTAGGGACAGCAACACCAACTGCTTGGTGTTGCGTTAGGATTCGAAAGCCGGAGCCATATCCGAGTTTGAGTTCACGCGACGCGTGGACGAAAGGCGAGGATGGCGAGGCGGGGCCGCGAGCGCCGCGCGTCAGCAAGGCGACTTGTGGCCGAATCTATATTTGTAGTCCCGGAAAATTTTGGGCCTCGCAAAAGCGGGGCCTAAATTTTGTGAGAAGAAGGCAAACTGCTTTGCCTTCGTCTAGGATTCGAAGCCCGCAGCGATGTTTTTGTTTGAGTGTGCGAGAGCCGCGAAAGAAAAACCGTTCCTTGGGTTGCAAAGAGCGGCGTAGTTTATTCGCTTATAGTCCGAAGACTATCAAAGAATCAACTGCATTTTATGTGTTGAGCAGTAAGAATTTGAAGTATTTCCTTACGATTATTTACTACAAATTTATCACGCTTCCCTTCTTGTACAATTTCCAAACCATTAGGTACTAATCCTAAACTATTGTATTTTTTTACTTGCAAAATATCCTGTAATAGGATTTCCGTATGATCTTTTTGAAGATTTACTCCGTGGTCCCAAAAAATAAATCGGTCATTAGTTAGAACCAAATACCCACCAAGAGCTTCATTCCCCTTCCAATGGTTGGCATTTCCTTGATACCGGATCAGTGCTTGGGATAGACCCATTTCTTCCAAAATTTTGGCAGAACGCGAGGTGGCCCAGGCCAAGAAAATGAAAATCGCAACGCTCCATCCCAAGAAGCAAAAGATAAAAGAGCCAAACACATTTATTCGGGGAAATTTTAAAGCAAAAAAAATGCTCATTGATAATGCAAAAAATAATCCACTTAAAATGCTGGTTTTTAAATTTGATTTCATAAATTTTCTCCTTTTTCTTTTATTTTTTACTTTGATAAAGTTTACAAAATTTATTATACTACTTTCCGCCTAAATTTATATAATGAGTTGTGCGAAAATCAATAACAGGAGGCCTGTGTGTATGTATGCGGGATTTTGGAGACGTTTGGGAGCTTGGCTTGTAGATTTATTCATTTTTACAATAATATGTATGTTCTTCTCTTCGGGGGTAGAGTTTACTTTACAGTCGGATTCTGTGGGTTTTAGAGCCACCCCCTCGCCAATTATTATGCTTGTGGGGTGGTTTGTGTATTACGTTTATGCGGAGGCGTCTGCCTGGCAAGCCACGTTAGGAAAGAGACTGTTTGGAATCAAAGTAACCGATATGCAGGGTTATCGGATTTCCGTACTTCGCTCGTTGGGACGCAATCTTTCCTTTGCGTTCTCTTCGTTGATATTTTCCATCGGATACTTGATGTGTCTGTGGACCAAACAAGAACAATGTTTACACGATATGGTAAGCGGGTGTTTAGTCGTAATGGAAGATGTGCAACCCGGGCAGGAATTCCCTCCTACAAAATCTCTTCCGTTTACGGTTTTTTTTATTATCCTAGTAATACTGTTTTTGGGTTTATTCTTTGCTTTTTCCTGGGGTATACGATTTTTGACAGCTCAAGTTCCATCAATACCCGCTTCTTTTGAAGAAGCTGTTAGGGAAGGGAACGCAAAAAGCGTTTCCGATTACTTGCGGAGGGGGGAAGATCCGAATCAAAAAACGAAATGGGGAAATCCCGTGGTATTTCTTTACAAGACGCCCCAGGTGCTTGATTTATTGTTACAGGCAGGAGCAGATCCGAACGCACAAGATGAAAAAGGCAGTACTATCCTTACATACGCTGCCGGAAAAGCAGATCTGGAAGCGGTAGATTTACTCTTAAAAGCAGGGGCGGACGTAAAAAAGGGCAAGCCCCTTTTTGCAACTTGTAACCAGTATTTTAGCCCTGATGCATACCAGTATATGAAACCCGCGTTAATTCAAAGCGCCCGCGTTGCACAACGCTTGATACAAGCAGGCGCTGACGTCAATGCTGTTCTGGATGATTTGTTTACTCTTTTGTATTATTGTAGCTACAGTGGAAATGATGAAGTGGTAAAAGTTTTATTACAGGCAAACGCTTCATCTACTATACCAAACAAACACGGAACGCCTCCGCTTATTGCAGCGGTGGAGCAAGGGCATCCTTACGTGGTAGCCGCATTCGTGCAAGCGCGTGCACCTCTTGACGTAACTGATAAGAAGGGAGATACAGCCCTTATAAAAGCTATTCGGGAAGGTCATACGGAAAAAATAGTAAGTATGTTACTAGAGAGCGGTGCGAATCCGAATATTGCGGGAGAGTATGGGCTTACAGCCCTTATGCATGCCGCCGGGAGGGGGCATACGGAAATAGTGCGTATGTTATTAGAAGCCGGTGCGGATCCGAAAATTACGGACATAGGTGGTCAGGACGCTCTCTATCATGCCGCATTGGGAAGGCACAGAGATACTATTGATTTATTGGAAAAAGTAAGACTGTCTACACGAACTCAACCGCAAGACAGTGTGGATCTTTTGCGCCAATCATACAAAGGCCGTCGTCGCTAAAAAATTTCCAAGAACTTTTTGTCAAACGCTTGCGTGTAAAAAACCCCCGGCATAGCCGGGGGTTTGTTTTTTATTAGGAATTTATTTATTCAACCGGTCTAATCGGCTTTGTGCACCGGAAGCGTATTTGCCGGTGGGGAATTGTAAAATAAGTTTCTTATACAATTCTTGCGCTTGAGCGGTTTTGCCTTGTTTTTCATAGGCATTGGCTAATTCATACATTAGCGGCGCCGTTTCCTGTTCACCGGGGGCTAACAAAATGGCCTTTTCCAACGATTGCGTATATTTCACATCGTCTTTTAAGCGCTTGCGTGCGATATTAGCTGCCTCTTGCAACGATTGTAATGCCTGCGCTTTAGGCAAGTTGGGCAAGGCCGCCGCTTGATGTAATACAGTATACGCCTGTTCGTACTGTTTGGTTTTCAAGTATACGTCCGCTTTACCGCGGTAGGCATCGTGGACGGATGTGGCATCCCCCAACAGCTCAATAGCTTTATCATAATTGATAAGCGCGCTGTCGTATTGTTTGTTGTTCTCGTCCAAAATAGCCATGTGTTTATACACAATACCCAGCTCGGACGATTTGGGATAAAGCCGCAACACGGTGGTATAAGCATTGAGAGCTGCGTCGGTATCTTTCAAGTTGTCGGCATAAATGTCACCGATTAAACGTAAGCTCGCTGCTTTATATGGTGAATTGGGATACAGCGCGTCCGCCTTTTTATATTGCGCGATAGCTGCCAAATAATTGCCGTTTAGACGGTGCAAATCGCCATACCAAAGTTCCGCCTCGTTGTTCCCTGCGTAATTGGGGTAGCGCACAAAAAAGCGTTCAAAAGCTTGCGTGGCCGCCGGGTAGAAATTTTTTCCGCTCAGTTTAGAAAGCGCATATAAACTTTCCGCCTCTTGTTGGGGCAGCTCGGTGGCTTTGGCGCTGGCGCCTTTTGTAAAAAGTTCTTGGGCGGTTTGGCGGACATTTTTATCAAGCCCGTTTAAAGATTCTTCCAAAATGGACTTAAGGGAAGCTACGTCTACTTGCGGGAACATATACCGCAGTTGCAGCAGCGTTACAAAAGCGGCGCCGTTTTCCTGCGCTTTGGCCAGCAACCGGGCTTGCAGTAAGCGCGCGGTCGGCACAGCGCTGTCCTTTTCATGTTGCAAGACCCACGTGTTAAGTCCGTCAGCCAGCGACAGCGCATAAGCACGGTTATCGCGTGAGGTTTTCACAGGGAAAGAACTGAGTTCTTTTTTGTAAAAGTTAAGCGCCTCTTGGGCATCTGCCGCCCACGCGCTAACACCAAAAACACTTACCAGAATAAGGAGTCCTAATTTTTTCATACGTTTACCTATAGTTTGTAAATTGGAGTTCCACCCCAAAATCTTGCCCGCGAAGTAACGTCATGGTGTTTTGGAGTTCGTCTTTTGATTTAGAGGATACCCGCAACTGGTCGCCCTGGATAGACGCGCTGACTTTGAGCTTGGCATCCTTAATAGCTTTGGAAATCTGTTTGGCTTTTTCCGATGGGATGCCTTGTTGTATTTTAACGGTTTGTTTGGCATTACCGCCCAGGGCCGATTCAATTTTTTGCGGCAACATGTTTTTAAGCGGAATGCCGCGTTTGGCTATACGCGTAAAAATAATATCGCGCAACGTATTTACTTTAAATTCGTCGGCGGAGGCCAATTTCAGTTCGTTGTCCTTTTGGTTTAATTCAATAGAAGAAGAAGTGCCTTTAAAATCGTAGCGGTTGGCAATCTCTTTGTTGGCCGCGGTGACGGCCTCGTTAATAATGTTTAGGTCCACTTTGGACACGACGTCAAAGCTATAATCAGCCATGTTGTTCCTCCTTAAATACCGGGGCAAGCCGGAAGATTTCCTATATTATATCTTTTTTTGTACAATAGTTTTAACGCGTGTCGTTGCAGTGGCCGGCGCGCTAATTTACGGAGGAGAACCTGTGTGCCGGCGAACCCGGCGCGTAAAAAGCTATGTATATCAAAACACGTTTAACAGTTATGAATTTTCTCCAGTTTGCCGTATGGGGTGCCTATTTGACGTCTATGGGCACGTTCCTGGCAAGCGTTGGACTGGCCGAGCATATCGGTTGGTTCTATGCGGTGCAAGGGTTTGTTTCCTTGTTTATGCCGGCGGTAATCGGTATCGTGGCCGACCGTTGGGTGCCTGCCCAAAAGATGCTTTCGCTGTGCCACTTTTTAGCGGCGGTGTTTATGGCCGGGGCGGCTTATTACGGCGCGCAAAGCACGATTAGTTTTGCTTGTTTGTTTACGTGTTATACACTCAGCGTAGCTTTTTATATGCCCACGCTGGCGCTTTCCAACTCGGTAGCGTATACAGCGCTTCGCCAACAGGGGTTGGATACGGTCAAAGTGTTCCCGCCGATTCGTGTGTTTGGCACGGTGGGTTTTATTTGTGCCATGCTGACTACCAACTTTGCCGGTTTTCAAGGCAGCTACGTACAATGGTATTTTTCCGCTATATTAGGTGTTCTTTTAGCGGCGTATTGTTTGACGTTGCCGGCTTGCCCGGTGGCACAAGGGGAAGCCAAAACGCTCAGCGAAGCGTTGGGCTTAAAAGCATTTGCGTTATTTAAAGAAAAGAAAATGGCGATTTTCTTTATTTTCTCTATGCTTTTGGGGATGTCCTTACAAGTAACTAACGGTTTCGCCGGGCCGTTTATTACCGGGTTTAACTCGCTGGCCGGGTTTACCGGCTCGTGGGGGGCCAACAATGCTAACGCGCTGATTTCGCTTTCGCAAATGTCGGAAACGCTTTGTATTTTACTCATTCCGTTCTTCTTAAAACGCTACGGTATTAAAAAGGTAATGCTTATCAGTATGTTTGCCTGGGTGCTACGTTTTGGGTTTTTAGGACTTGGCAACCCATCTACGGCGCTGGGTATTGTGCTTTTGGTGGCGTCTATGATTGTATACGGTGTGGCGTTTGATTTCTTTAACATTTCCGGCTCGCTGTTTGTGGACCAAGAAACGGACCCGTCTATCCGCTCCAGCGCACAGGGCGTGTTTATGTTGATGACCAACGGTTTTGGCGCGGCGATTGGTTCGTTGGCGGCGCAAAAGGTGGTAAATTGTTTGGTTATTTCCCACCAAAACCCGGCACTCATGGTAAACGGGGTTTATCCGCCGGATGTATCGCAAGTAATTATGCACGGGTGGAGCAGCGCGTGGTTTGTGTTTGCGGGTTTTGCGCTGGTGGTAGCGGTGCTGTTTGCTATCTGCTTTAAATACAAACACGTTCAAGAGGCATAAATTACCCCTTGAAATTTCTGCATTTTAAAGCTAAACTTAAGTAGAAGGATTTTTTGGAGGAGGATATTTATGAAAAAAGGTTTTACGTTAATTGAGTTGTTAGTAGTCGTACTAATTATCGGTATTTTGGCCGCCATTGCGTTGCCGCAATACCGCCGGGCTGTCCAAAAAGCACGCTTGTCTCAGGTGGATGTGATTTTGAACTCTACACAAAAGGCAGTGGAAGCGTATGTGTTATCTCACGGGACGCCGCGGGAAAATATAATGTTTACTGGCGAAAATAGTGTATCTGATATAGATGTTTCTAAGGATTGCGATGGAGATGAGTGCTTTACTAAGGCAGGATCAATTAAGACACAGTGTTATGATAATGGCCAGTGTCAGTTAGAGCTTGCCACGGCAAATACATCTCCCGGAGCAAATGACCAATGGTTAGATGGGGCTTCTATAATGTTTAAGCGTGATCCGGCCACTCATGCTTGGTATGTAGAGAGTATATCCGGGCTTGATTAGTTTTTATACAGACAAAAACATCCCCGCCTAAACCGCGGGGATGTTTTTTTATGGACTGGTTATAACCTTATAATACCAAGGTGTCTTCCATATCCGGCCCGGTGGAAATCAGCGCAATTTTGGGGTGCGGATATACCTCGGCCGACAGCGCACGCAAGTCGGCCAAAAACTTTTTGGCCTGCGGAGTAAAGTCCTCTTCTTTTTTTACACGGTCATTGCCGGGGAACATATCAATATGTGTAATGGCAATTTTGGTGCAGTTGTTAATCATAATCGCACGCGAAGCGGAGCGCTTTTCAAACTCGCCTACGCGGCGAAGGCGCTTGCTGACGCTGCCGATTTCGTGGCCTTTGGTGTGATAAATTTCCAATTCTTTTTCATCGGAAATTTCTTTTTCAAGCGGGCCGGGGCCTACGCGCGTAATATAAGGTTTAAATACCACATACACGTCGCGCACGCTCTTGGGGCCGAGCCCTGCCTCGCCCAAAAAGGTGCTTGCGGTGGTGTCGCGCGAAGTAACAAAGGGGTATTCCCCGTGCAACAGCGAGAGTTTAATACCTTGCGTGCCTTCTAACAAAACGTGGCCGCCTTTATCTAAGCAGCGGTTTAAAAGTTCGGGCACTTCTTGAATAAAATCTTTGAGTAACGGTTCGTCTTTGGCAAATTTAATGTCGCGCCGTTCAATGCGTTCTTTGACGGCCTGGCCCAGCCCGGTGCCCACACTGCCAATGTGGCTCATAAAGTGGCTGGCGCCGCGTTCGGCGGCGGTTTGCTCGTCGGTAATTAAAACGGCATACGGGTCAATAATCAAGCGGTCTTGTGTGCCGGTTTTCTTTACTTCATCCAGTAGCCACTCGGTTTTAGTATAAGCCCCGGCGCCGAGTACCAGTTTGGTTTTGGGGTTTAAAAAGCCCGAAGGGATATTTTTAAGCGTGTAAGAAACGCCATCTTGCACGACGGTATGCCCGGCGTTCGGGCCGCCCACGCGCACGCAATAATCGTAATTACCTTTATAAGAAAGGTAGGCCGCAATTTTGCCTTTTCCTTCGTCTCCGGCTTGTCCGCCGCATACTAAATCAATCATGTTTGCTCCTTGCCAACTTTTCGGCTAATCCGGTATACTTTTCCGGTGTTAACGTACAAAGTCGTTTTTTGATGTTTTCCGGTACGTCTACTTTTTTTATAAATTGTTGTAAATCTTGATACGTGATTTTGCGCCCGCGGGTAAAATCGCGCAGTTGCTCATAAGCGTTAGCGTGCCCGGCCGCCCGTAAAATAGTTTGCAACGCTTCGGCGAGCACTTCCGGGTGGTTGTTTACTTCTTGCTTGGCGGCGGCGCGGTCAAAAATAATTTTTTTGAGTCCGTTTTGCAAAGACGCCAACGCCACCATCATATATCCAAACGCCATCGGCATATTACGTAAAACGGTGGAATCGGACAAATCGCGCTGCAACCGCGAAATAGGCAGTTTGTTTGAAAAGAAATCACACAACGCACCGGCCAGTTGCAAATTACCTTCGGCATTTTCAAAATCAATCGGGTTGACTTTTTGCGGCATGGTGGATGAGCCCACTTCGCCTTTTTTTATTTGTTGCTGCACAAGTCCGGCGGAAATATATTGCCACATATCGCGGCAGAAATCAATCAGAATAACATTGATGCGGCGTAAATTATCAAACAGTTCTGCGTAACTGTCGCGCGGATCTACTTGTGTGGAAACGGCAGTGCGGTAAATTTTAATCCGGCGGTTTTTGTTCAAACTGCTGACGAATTTATCCGCTACGCGCGGCCAAGCTATGTGGGAAAATGCAGCTGCGTGGGCATTAAAATTGCCGACTGCTCCACCGAATTTACACGAAATTGGTTGTTTTTTAAGCTGTTTAATTTGGCGCGCGAGGCGTTGTTCAAAGACGCGGATTTCTTTGCCAAACGTGGTCGGTACGGCCGGTTGCCCATGGGTGCGTGCCAGTAACACCGAGCCCGCTTCTTTACGCGCCAGTTGCGTTAGTGCACGGCAAAGATTTTCCAGCGCAGGCAACAACACTTCGCCCAACCCGTTGGAGAGCATCAGCGCATACGACACACTGTTTACGTCTTCGCTGGTTAGCGCAAAATGAAGCCAATGCAGGCGGTCTTTTAACGAAGTATTTTGCAATTTTAAACGCAAAAAATATTCTACGGCTTTTACGTCATGACGGGTCGCCGGGATGTTTTTATATCCTTTCACTTCAATAGCCCGCAGAATGGATAAATCGTTTTCCGAAAGCGGACATAGCTGCGATAAAAGTTTTTTTTCGCGTGCCGAAAGCGGTTTAAAATGCGGAAGGTTTAATTCGGATAATACTTGCAGCCACGTAATTTCCGTTTGCAAACGGTATGCGGCGAAAGCCGCTTCACTCATCACGTGCGTGAGCGCGCCTAATCGGCCGTTGTAGCGGCCATCTAACGGGCACAAAGCCGTATTTCCCATATTTATATTTTAGCAAAAATCAAGTTTTATTTCCGTAAAAAACTCCCCGGTGTTTTCCCGGAGAGTTTTAGCATACGACATAGGTCTTTTATTTCGTTACTTTTTTCAAACCTTCTTCGTAATCTGCAAACCTGTCGGGTGAAAAACCTTCCCAATGTTTAATGGCGCGGTGTTTTTTATCAAACAGTACCGAGTGCGGAAAACCGCCCACTTCCAAACTTTCGGCCAGTTCAGAACCGTTGTATATAGCTTTACCCGTAAAATTATTTGCTTTCATAGCAGCTTGTACCGGGGCAGCGTCTGTGTCTACAAATACCGCCACAATTTCAGCTTTATCTCCGTATTTTTGGGCAGCTTCCATAACAGCCGGCATGGTCTTTTTGCACCAGGGGCACCAGGATCCCATAAACACTAACAAGATCGGTTTACCCTTGTAATCAGCCGAGTTCCAAACGACTTCTTGCTCTGCCACAACGGGAAGCTCCACGCTCGGCAAAATGTATACTTCCGGCAAGCGCGGTAAACAAGCCGCCGCAAAGACGGCTAAAACGAGTGCTAAGATGCTTTTTTTCATTTCTTTCTCCTTAGTATAGGTAAAATTGCCCCAAGGGGCTCTTATTATGATAGAATACAAAAGATGGGGAAAAGAATCAATCATTTTGCCAGGTTATTAGGGGAGCGCGTGGATATTTTAGTGATGCCGCGCTTTGGAGCCTCTTTTAAATTTAAAATACGGTTGCTTTCCCTGCTGGTTCTTTTTGTTTTGTGGGTGGCGGTGACGCTGGCCGGACTCGTATTTGTTGCCCGCGGGTATGATTATCAAATTACCAAAGCGGATAATGAGTTGATGCGTATGAAAATGCACCTTATCGGTGATGAGCTGGAGCGTGGACGTAAATACCTGGAACTTACGCGTACCACCGATACGCAAATGCGTCAGATGCTCGGTATGCCGGGCGGTAAATTTATTAACTTGCCCAAAGGTTGGGAAGCCAATAAAGAAAAAGAAAATGAACGCGCCCGCGCTTTATTTCAGAAAGATTTAAAAGATTTATCCGCAGAAGAATTTGAAGAATATATTGATAATTTGGAAGATAATGCCAAAACGCGGCTAGCCAGTTTCCAAGAAATTGCTTGGTTTTTTGCCAACCGCCGCGAAGGGCTCAACTCCACCCCATCTATCCGGCCTTCCAACGCGCCGATTAGTTCGGGTTTTGGTTAC
>JAGCMD010000040.1 GCA_017646765.1 Elusimicrobiaceae bacterium
ATTCTTTTACAAGGCGTAAAAGGCGGGGCGGAAGAGTGGGGCAAACAGATGGCAGCTATTACCAATTTGGGCTTATTTGGCAGCGCCAAAGAGGCCCGGTTGATTGTAGACACCGCCAAACAAATTACCGGTCCCAAAGAAACGCTGACCGATATTGTGGCGTTCCGTGCGTTATCCAACCTGGAAGCGTATGAACAGATCCAAGAGCTGGCTAATCTGCGCATCAACGGAGAAGGCGGCAGATTATCGTACGTATGGGATGATTTCACGCAATATATGGCCCAAATCGGTCATCCGTTGGAAATCCCGTCCGACAAAATATATCCCCTTGGGCCGGATAGAAAATTAAATGAAACGTTGGAAAGGACGCTTGCAAGATACAATCCGTACAATTTATTTAACGGGCACGCTGCCAAAGAACTGACGGCCCAGTTTAAGACCTTGCGCACGCAGCTGCAAACGGAGCTGGTTAAACAAGAAGTTATTGCTCAAATTTCCAAAGATGTAAAAATAAACCGGATGCCGACCCGTCCGGTGCAACCTATTCTTCAACCAAAGTCTCAAATTCAGCAGGAAATTCCCGCCGCACAAGTTTCGCCTGCGCAAACGCCGACCGCTTCCGTAGCGGATCGTCCGTTGCCGGCCGTGGCGAAGGTTGAAAAAACAGGGGCGGTTGCGGCGGCGGCCACCCGGTCGTGAAATAATGCCTATTGCAGTTTATTCCCCTTTGTGCCCAAACCGGGTACCCCCGGGTTGCGTGAAAGATTCCCGTTTTTGAAACGCTTGTTTCCTAAACGCAACGCGGCCGCTAAAGTGGCAGAAGAACCCGGTTTGCATGACAATACCGTAACCCCCGTATATGAAACCCGTTCCGTATCCCAAGAAGATTTAGGGGTGGTGCCGGAAGTAGAAAAAGTAGTGGTGCCAGTAGAAGAAAACGGGTTTAAATTTACCATTGAAACCGACGGCGAAAAGATTTTACATAATGTGAACGTTGTTATCAGTTCCTCTTTCAAAACAGCCGGATACAACCGGTTGACTCTTTCCAATAAAGAAATTTTTCAGTTGAGAGATTCTGAGCTGAAACCTGAAAATTTAAATCGGTTTTTCATTGAACTGGATAACAGCAAAGGCGAATTGTGGCACCTCTTGCGCGGCAAGACGGGAGAAGAATTGACGCGGCCTTTCCGCCTTAAACTGCAATATGTAAAAGCCAAACGTCAAACGTTTGCTTCCTTGCCGGTAGAGTTAGAAGGGGCCAAAGGCGTTCCCACGCTTGCCCAGATAGATAGAAAAATATTACCCAAAGGATCTAACGCCTCTTTGGGCAAACTGGCTGTGCAAAACAATGGCAAGATTTATTATTCACAATATGGAAAACCGCCGTTCTTGTTACGCAACTATTCCGTGCGTTTACCTAAAGGCGATAGTAAATACTGGGGAGCTATGATGCAATCGCTACCGAATGTGCCTTTTACCCTCAGAGTCCGCCCCAGCGAAAATAAAATGAGATTGCTGGCCGGGTGGTTGCCGATGAATATGTTAGGTATGGGAAAAACGATTTCGCCGGAGTTAGCGGAACGGTCTGCCTTTGATGCGTCTACCTCTAGCGGTATTATGTTTACCATTAACAACATTACCCCGGTGTTAATAGGGTTGTTGCGCCCGATGGTAGATAAATATGGCGAAGCCGCTGTATTACGCTTAGGAAGCGGATTTTTCCTCTTAGGCGGGGCGTCTGCCTTGGCGACCGGTTTATACGGGCATTTAGGGACCGGTATGATGACGCCTTTGCAGTTGGCGGGGTTCTTGTTCTCCACAGCCAGTATTGCGATTGGAACCAATATCGTGCGTTTTGCCCAAAACCTATCTATCGGGGCGAATGTCGGTGTTGTTTCGGACCGCAAAAAACAAGCTGCCTCCGGGCCGGAACTTCCTCAAGAAGCTTATACTTGGAAACATTTGGCCCAACGTTTTAAAGAAGTGTTTACCACCCGCCAAACGCAACCGGGCGGAGCCATTGTGTGGTATCAAGCGGCGCAAATGTTTAAAAATTTAGGTACGCTTGCGTTCTTAGGGCTCCCGTGGTTGGTAAACACGGTAGCGCGGAAAGCTTTTGGAGCGGAGTTGGGGTTAGATTTCTCTATGAGTTATATACCCTACACCGCGCTGGCCGCGTGGACCGCGTGGAAATTAAGCACCACCGCCCTTAAAGATACGATCCCCACCCAACCGGCGGCGTTGGAACGCCAATTTGATGAAACCATCGCGCGCGCAACCGAGAAGTTGGCCCAGAAATGGATGGAGGGGGTAGCCCCGGCAGAAAAAGACATCACCGGCGCCGTAGAAGATATAAATACGTCGCTTGATTTACTCGTCAAAGCCAAACAACGCCAAAAAATTAAATTTGACGAAAAAGAATTTGTGCAACAAATGAAACAAAAAAGCATAGATGCCCTATTTGACCGCTTGATTCAAAAAGGGGCAGCCGAAAATCAAGCAATTCGTGCCAAGGCAACTTTGCAGGAGGCGTTTGCTTCTATGGATCCGCACGCGGTTACCCTTAAAGAAACCTTTGCCCAAGGCGGTATGGTTGCGGGAGCCATAGCGGCTACCCTGGCAACGGTACACGAGCTAAGCGTTTCTAACGGTTTTGCTTTTGCTTTACGTAACTTGATTCCCAGCGGGGATGCTGCCAACGCATTAACGGCTTTAGCGCTGTATGGGTCTATGTCGTTAGGGCGTTTGGGCGGGAATTGGTTGAGCCGGCGCATGAGCGGCAGCAGCTTATATACGTTAGCTTCTGCTTGCTCTGCGATTGGAACGGGGATGATGATTGGAGCCGGTGAAAATGTTCCGTTGCTTATCGGCGGAGCCGTGTTAGCTAGCTTTGGGGTGGGGAACTTCTTTAGCCAAATGTATGATTTTATGACTAAATCAGCCGATAAAAAATACAGACGTGTTATTTCGTTAATTCTTAATTACACCATGCCGGCAGCCGCCATTTTGTCCATACCTATGCGCAAGTTGGTAGAAGTGACCGGTATCCCGGCTTTGGACTTAAGCATTTCCGGGGTAGCGTTACTGGCCAGCTTTGCGTTTAGCTACCGGATGTTTGCAAAATCCAGCTTGGTACGTACCATTCAAAACGAAAGCAGCCGCGCGGCGAAGAAAATCAAAAATTTATTCCACCGTAACCGGACGCCTAAAACGCCTACTGACTTAAATAACGCAGCTCCTGCCCAATAACAAATTCCCCGGTCTAATTAACCGGGGAATTTCACTTATTAAAGAAAATGTGCTGTAAGCGGTTGAAGTGGTCTTGCGGGATATATATGCCCGGTCGGGCAATGCGCCCCGCCCGCGGGCCGTGAAAATCGGAGCCGCCCGTACAAAACAACCCGTATTTGCGGGCGATAGCCAGTAAATCTTGTTTTAACGAATAGGTATGAGCCGGGTAAAAAACTTCTATGCCCTTTAATCCGGCCTCTACCCACATCGGGAAATTCCAACACGAACTTACCATGCCGGGGTGCGCGATAACGGCTACCCCGCCCGCGCGTTTGATTTGGGTAATGGCTTCCACCGCAGTTACACCGGCAGAACGTACATATCCTACTTGGCCCGGCACTAAGTACCTGCGGAAACCTTCCTGGCGTGTAGGTACAATTTTTTTGGCTTTTAATAAATCAGCTACGTGGGCGCGGGAAACCGTATGCGGGGCCCGGGCAAAAACTTCTTCTTCCGTGATTTCAAGGCCGGCTTGCTGTAATTTGCCGATAATTTTACAAATACGCTCGCGTCGTTTTTGACGATTTTGGGCCAAAAACTCTTGAAAAGAAGGATTGTTTACATCTACTCCGTAACCGAGAAAATGCAAATGGTCGTGTTTGCGGGTGCTTATTTCCACGGCACTGATAAACGGCAGATTATGCACTTGGCAAATTTGTTGGGCTTGGGTTACTCCGTCCGTAGTATCGTGGTCGGACAAAGCCAGCAGACTCACCCCTGCTTTTAAGGCATTATGCACGACTTCTTCCGGCGTACAAGTTCCGTCGGAAAAAGAGGAGTGAGTATGCAGGTCAATTTGAGGCATAAATTAAGCGCGCTCAACGGCGGTTACACCGGGAACCGTTTCTTTAAGTTTGCGTTCTACAACGGCTTGCAACGTCATTTGTGCGTGCGGACAGCCGCCGCAGCGTCCTTGCAAAGTTACCGTAACAACCCCGGTTGTTTCGTCTACATTAACGAGTTGTATGTCCCCTCCGTCCGCTTGTAAAATAGGACGGATTTGGGCGATTACTTCTTCTACTTGTTTTTTCATATAGTTGTCTCCCTAACTAATTTTATTCATTATAACTTTTTTGGACTCTTGCGCCAAACGTGATTGCTAACTAAAAATTGGCGCACAAAAGAAAAAATATTTGCTATACTGATTAAAGTAGAAAGTTAGCACAAAAGGAGACACAATTTATGAAAAAAATTATTGCGCTTATCGCACTAATTGCTTTTACGGTTGTTCCGGCTGCTGCCCAAAAATACGCCAGCGTCAATGCTAAAAGAGCCAATATCCGCAAATGCGCCGGTACCAAATGCGCCATCAAATTTTATGCTTGGCGTTATACGCCCGTTTTAATGCTTAAAACCAATGAAGATAAAACATGGGTGCTGGTAAAAGATTTTGAAGGATACAACGGTTGGATTTCAGCCGATTTGTTAAGCCCGGCCGGCGGGATGTCTGCTAAAGTAGATTTGAACGTACGCAAAGAACCGTCCGCCAACGCCGATATCGTGTGCACGGTAGAAAAAGGATATCCTTTTAAATATTTAACCCGCAAAGGCAAATGGATACAAGTAGTGGATGAGCCCGCCAATGCCAAAGACAGCAAATGCAAAGGGTGGGTGTACAACGCGAACTTGTGGGGTTTCTTCAAACAATAAGTAATCGTTTGGGACAAGTTTTTAAAGGAGGCTTGAGGGCCTCCTTTGTTTTTTAAAATTGCATCTTGTCAAATTGCCTAAAAAAGATTAAAATAATACTATGAAGAAATTTCTATTAGTGCTGGCGTTGGCTAGCGTATTGGTTTGCGCATACGCTTGGCGGCGTACAGTTCAGGAAGGACGTTTTAACATATCGGGTACAGTCGTCGTGCCGGAACGTCTAACGGCATTGGCACAGGCCGATAACAATGCTTGTGCGATTATTGTCAAAAACGAGGCGGATGTGCCTGTCGCCATCAAACGGGTGGTAGATCCCAAATTCCCGCTTACATTTAAATTAGGGGAAGAAGATTTATTGACCGAAAGCGTAGATGGCGCGCTTAAGTTGGAAGTGCAAATCAACAACCACGGACAACTTGGATTTGTCAAGCAGGGAGATATCTTTGGTTCGTATGAAGAACGCATTAGCCCTACTTCCAAAGATTTAATTGTCCAGGCGGATAAAACGCTCGGGCGTGTGCAGTTGGTGCGCAACGTAAAAGGAAACTTTTTCCGTACGGCCGCGCGTTAATTGTTACAAGGTTTTAAAAAAGCGAAAAAGCGGAAGAGAAAAATCTCTTCCGCTTTTTGTGTCTGGCACTAAATATTTATCTATACTGCATAGAGTTTAATTGGTTGAGTTCGTTTTCATAATTACTTTTGTCTCTTTTAAGTCGCTCCAATTCGGCTTTTGCTGCATTTAGTTTTTGTTCATACTCTGCTACAGAAAGTTGCCCTTTATAAGTTATCCCTTCACGGGCCAAGGATAGGTCGCTTTCTATAGATTTTATCGTGATTTGTTGTGAAGATATCATCATGGTAGTTCCTTTTAGTGCTCCCTCAAGAAGTTTAATCCGCTCTTTATCTGTTTTTTCCTTGCGGACCATTTTCTGTTGATGCTGATATTGAGGGGTTTCGTAATAATTGGGGCACTTAGTCGGCGCGGAGATATCTTGAATTAAATTGCCTTCTCCCACAATGACAAGGGTTTCCCCTTGCTTTCTAGAGTCGTACTCGCAAGTTTTTTTGAAAGAATAGATAGTACTTCCGCTGGGCGAAGTGTATTGGGAAGTAGGCGCTCCTTTGGACAGTATATAACTATCAAAATTCTGCCCGCGCCAGTCAACTTTCTGTTGTTGAAAGGCCGCGCAGGCGCTAAGTTCAAAAATACTTACAATTAAAAAAATATGTTTTTTCATAAGACACTCCTTTTTCAAATGGGTTTATACTTATAGAATACTCAATTGCGATAAATTATTGCAACAGAAATTTATGCTGCTCGATACTCCACAAAAAATTAAAACCCCCATAAAGGGGGTTCAAATTTTTACGGTGGGTGTGGTTTGGGTGGAGGGATGCTTATTCTTTCGCCCCGGCCTGTTTCAAGAGATTGACAAGGTTTTCGTCTATGTTCCGAGCAAATTGCAAGGGTGTGTTTCCTTTTTTATCGGAAATATTGGGGTCTGCTCCATATTTAAGAAGTAATGTGATTAATTCCTTGGCATCTGCTCTATATTTAGGTTCTCCATATACTGGATCGTAAAAATGAGAATTATTATTTAAATAACTTAACATGCTTAATAACGGCGTTTGACCTTCGCTATCACGCGTATTAGGTTCGGCACCTGCTTCCAATAAAGCGCGGACAATATTGGATTCCCTGGAGTAGTGCAAAGGGGTTTTCCCTGCATCATTTTTTATGTTAGGATTGGCCCCCGCTTGCAACAATAAAGGGATTGTTTCATATTGCGCATAGTTTATCGCGAGTAATAAAGCAGTAACACCCTCCTGATCAACTGCATTTGGGTCAGCCCCCGCCTCCAGAAGTAAACGGACAATTCCCGGATCTCTTTGTTTAAGTACATCTCCCCCGAAAAAACATGCCTCCATTAAGGGAGTAATCCCATCTTCACCACTTGAAATAGGGTCAGCCCCTACCGCTAAAAGAGCGGATACAGTATCTAGATCGCCTCGTGCGATCCAATAAAAAAGTGCTTTATTTTTATTAGTAACATCTATACCATGTTGACGCAAATACTCTTCGCCTCTTTCTCTTGCAATTGCTTCTTCCATTTCGTTTTTTGCTGTTGCTATAAAATTTGGTTGCGTAGAAGTATCTTCTGATTTAGAACACCCTACTAAATACCACAAATTAAAAAATACAATTAACAATGCAATTTTTTTCATTTCTCCCTCCTGATTTCATTTTAATTTAATTAATATTAAATTGCAATCGTTTTCCGTGCATACGCTATCTTATATTTTACTTATCCGCCTCAAAGGGGAATCTTTCCTAAAAGCACAAAACCCGCACAAGGCGGGTTTTCAAATTTTTACGGAGTCGACGAGATTCGTCCTGCGTCAATTCCCTGACGGGAATTGCGCCCGGAACCGCCCTCGCGGTTTTTGCCTTTCGCGGCTTACGCACGCTCAAACAAAAACATCGCTCCGGGCTTCGAATCTCGACGCAATACCAAGCAGTTGGTATTGCTCGATACTCCACAAAATTAAAAAGCCCCCATCCGGGGACTTTTAAATTTTACGGAGTCGACGAGATTCGAACTCGCGGTCTCTGCCTTGACAGGGCAGCGTGTTAACCAGGCTACACCACGACTCCAAACAACTCAAATTGTTCTACGCTTATATTGTATCGTAAATGCGGGGAGATCGTCAAATTTTTTAATTTGCACGACGCAATACCCTCATTCAAATTGTCCCCACAAAATCTGTTCTAATTCCAATTCTACGCCGTGTTTTTCTTTTACTTTCTGACGCACTTGGCGCATAAGTTCGCGGATATCTTCCGGCGTGGCGTGATTGAAATTGATAATAAATCCGGCGTGCTTTTCAGATACTTTTGCTCCGCCTACCGATAAACCCCGCAGCCCGGTATCATCAATCAGCCGCGACGCATAATCATTGGCCGGACGCTTAAATACGCTGCCGGCACTGGGATAATCTAACGGTTGTTTTTCAATACGTTTATGCAAAATGCTGTTGCGCGTTTCCATCAGTTGCGGAAAATCTGCCGGTGTTAATTTAAACGACGCGGAAAGTACAATGTAATTTTCAATATCTTCTACATGGCGGTACGTATATTTTAAATCTTCTTTAAGTAACGTGGCCGGGCGTCCTTGACGGTCAATCACATCAAAATACTCCAGCGTATCAAAAGTCTCCTGTCCAAAAGCGCCAGCATTCATATATACGGCTCCGCCTACACTGCCCGGTATGCCGGATAATTTCTCCATTCCGGCCAACCCCGCCCGGCAGGCTACTTCGCACACTTTATCTAAAGCTGCACCGGCTTGTGCTTTAATATGTTCACCATCCCGGGAAATAGTGGCCATGCGTTTAGTGGAACACACAATTCCCTGGAGCCCTTTAGAGCCAACTAGCACATTGGAACCAAACCCGATAATATGCAGAGGAATATGATAGGTTTCGGACAATTTTAAAACAAAGCTCCATTCTTCCGGCGAGCTGGGATAGACATACGCCTCCGCCGGACCGCCGGTCCGATACGTGGTGTGGCTGCCCATGGATTCATCCAATAAGCAATTCTCGCCGAAGAAATTTTTGAGCTCTTTTTTGTAGTCCATTTATACGAACACTTAGAAATTGACGCCTACCCCAGCTTGAAATCCGGCGTTGCTGGCCGTTTGAGTGTAAGCTCCGAATACGTAGAGCAACGGAAACGGGCTGACACGCACGCCGGCTGTCCAACGGGCCGCATCATCAGAAGTGGAGCGGTTGGGGGAGTATTTTTTGGTAGATAAATCGCCATAGTCGTAACCGACGCCTAAATAAGGCGTAAAAAACAATACAGAGGCAGACGCTACGGCTGAAAAAGACAAGTGCTCCATGGTATACCAATCGGTTTGGGCGTGATCGTAAAAACCGGCCAACGTAACATCAAAAAATTCCAGTACGTTGTAATTGTATTTGATACCGGCTCCGATAGATTCAAAACCGTTAAACGCACTGCCGCGTACCACAAAGGTGGTATTAAGTACCGGTACCATAGTTTCGGCAGTGATAAACGGAGTGATTAAATAATCTTCGGAAGAGATATTATTATCGCTTCCCGTTTTTACGCCGCCAAACGTAGCCCCGATATCAAACCCGGGAAACGACGTCGCTTTGCCGGTGTGAAAATCGTTGAGACCGATTAAAGTATTGAGGTCCTTGTTATAGGCGGATAAATTAGAAGTAGCCGGGTTGTAATGAGCTCGGAAGTCGTCTGCAATGTTGGTGTCGGCCCAAACCAATGCGGGCAACAAAATAAAACTTAATACAACTAAAAACACTTTTTTCATAGTTTCTCCATTTGCGAATTTGAAATATATATAATATGATAGAAAAAGAAAGGCGGAAGTGCAACATCCCGCCGTTAACTATCGCATCATTACACGAGGGGGGATTTATGGTCAGTCAATTAGCCGGAACACTTACTACACAAAAAATGGATACCGAATTTTTTCGCCGGGCTTTTTACGAACCGGCCCAAACACCCGTGCCGGTTAAGTTTGGCACTTCCGGTCATCGCGGTACTTTGGGGGAAGGGTTTTGTGCGTTGCACGCAAAAGCCATTGCACAGGCCGTGGCGCGTATCCACTTGGAAAATCACATCACCGGGCCGATTTTGGTCGGCGGGGATACGCGGTTGATGTCTCAAGAAACGGCCAAGCTCTGTGCCGAAGTATTAGCCGGGAACGGACTTCCCGTTATTTTGCCGGATATGCCCGTGCCAACGCCGGTATTTTCGTTTGAGATACGCAGCGGGCGTGCGTGTGCGTGTTTGAACGGCACCGCCAGCCACAACCCGCCGCAGGAAATGGGGCTCAAATACAATCCGTCCCATGGCGGCCCGGCCGATGGAAAATTAACCGCCCAAATTGAAAAGTATGCCAACGAATATATGGCGAGTCCCGCCGCTATTAAAAGTATGCCGTTGGATGAAGCGCGCACCAAAGGGCTTGTTAAAACGGCGGATGTTCTTACTCCTTACGTAGAGGCTTTAGGTAAAAAAATTGATTTCAAAAAGATTGCGTCTTCTTCGTACAAATTTGCGATACACCCGCTGGGCGGCACGAGCTTGCCGTTCTACCGGGCGATTAAAGAAAAATACGGGCTTAACAATGTAGATATTGTCAGCGACGTGCAAGACCCGACATTTTATTTTATTCCCTTAGACCACGACGGTAAAATTCGCATGGACCCGTCATCCCAATATCCCATGAAACCGCTGATTGAACTGGTACAAAACGGTTCGTATCATTTTGCCGGAGCAAGTGACCCGGACGCCGACCGCTTCGGCTGCGCGACTGCCAAAGGCGGTTTGATTGCGCCCAATCACGCGCTTTGTGTGATGGCTGATTATTTGGTGCGTCATCACCGGGTAGCGCAAGCCAAGGCTATTGGGCGCACCCTCGGCACGACAGCACTTTTAGACCGTATCGCGCAAGCAAACGGGTTGGAGTTAGATGAAGTCAATGTCGGGTTTAAGTATTTTGTGGAAGGGCTGGACAAAGGTCGCTATGTGCTGGCCGGCGAAGAAAGTGCCGGGATGTCGGTTAGCGGTTGGACGACGGAAAAAGACGGTATTTTTGCGGTATGCCTTTTAATGGAAATTCAAGCGTGTGAAGGGGACGTGGCTACTTTGTATCAAGCCCTCACGGAAAAATACGGTGTTTCACACTATACGCGCGTGGATATCCCGACCAATGCCGAAACGAAACAGAAAGTCAAAGCTATGAAAGCGTCCGATTTTACCTGCTCGCACGTAGCCGGCGAAACCGTAACCCGCGTGCGCGATACCGACGGTATTAAAGTATACTTGGAAAATTCTTGGTTTTTGGTGCGTCCCAGCGGTACGGAAAATATCTTAAAAATCTATGCCGAAACGTTTACGGACGAAAACCATTTACAAGCGTTGATTGCCGAAGCTCAAAAGATAGTGGCGTAGTGCTTGCCGCACGGGCGATAAGCCTTGAACTTCTGTTAGATAGGTACGCGCTCTTTTGTTAGAAGGGGCGCGTATTTTTTATACGCGCCGAAAATTTTCCTCAAAGCGGTGCTTGCCGCACGGGCAACCCGGCATGACAGCTTGATTTAATAACAGATTTTAAAATCGGGAGACGGCGCATTACAGATTTGCGCCGTGACAGTCTTTTATGTAATTGGCTGTTTATCCCGCCCGTTAGCACCGTTTACAAAAAGCGTCAAAATGGGGAAGAAATTTTTCA
>JAGCMD010000041.1 GCA_017646765.1 Elusimicrobiaceae bacterium
CACGGTATGGTGTTGGACGGAGAGGGGAAACCTATGCATAAATCAGCCGGCAATGCCGTAGACCCCGAAGATGTGATTAACAAGTACGGTGCCGACATTTTGCGGTTGTGGGTGTCGTTTTCCGATTATCAGGGCGACGTGCGTATTTCCGAAGAAATTTTGCAAGGTCCGATTGATACGTACCGCAAAATCCGTAACACGGTGCGTTATGCGCTGGGTAACTTATCCGACTATGACCCGGATATCCACCGCGTAGCCGCCGGTGATTTAACGGAAATGGATAAATATATGTTAGGTCGTTTAAACACCTTGATTGAGGAAGTACATAAGGGATATGAAGAATTTAACTTCCGTCAAGCTATGCGCGCGCTGACTGACTTTTGTATTTTAGATTTGTCGTCATTTATGTTGGATGCGTCTAAAGACCGTCTTTATACGTTGGGTGTTTCTGCACCCGCGCGCCGCAGCGCGCAGACAGTGCTGGCGGAAATCGTAATTACGCTGTTGCAACTGATGGCGCCGGTACTCTCGTTTACTTCCGAAGAAGCCTGGCAGGAACTGCGCAAAACCGCTCTGGGGCGCACGCTGCCGCAAAGTGTGTTTTTGTCCGGCATGCCGGCTAATGCGTCGCTCGTTCCGGATGTGAAATTAGAAGAAAAATGGAACCGCATCCGCCAAGTGCGTGAGTTAGTACAAAAGACTTTGGAAGAAGCACGCCAAAAAGGCGTTATCGGCTCGTCGTTAGAAGCCAAAGTGATTTTTAAAACTTCCGACGAAAATACGCAGAAATTTTTACAAGATACGCAAAACTTATGGCCGGAGATTGCGATTGTATCAGCGGTAGAAATAGCCGAGGGACCGACGGAATTGTCCGTGGAAGTAGTACACGCCCCCGGCACCAAATGTGCCCGTTGCTGGCAATGGAAGGAAGATGTCGGCACGCATGCGCACAAAGATATTTGCGGCCGGTGTGAAGAAGTTTTGCAGCGTGAAGGAATTGTGGTGGAGGAAAATGAAACCGTCCGTGCGTGAGTTTTTCTTACAAGCCAAAGATTGGGTTGCGCAAAATAAAAGTGTGGTAGTCGTGTTGGCGTTGGTATTGGCCTTGGACCGCCTCACCAAGGTATTGTCGCAAACTTTTTTGCAGGCAGGCCCGGTAAAAATTTTTCCGTTTTTTCAGTTACATTATGTTGAAAATACGGGAGCTGCCTTCGGCATGATGCAGGGCCGGAATTGGCTGCTTATCTTCGTAATGCTGGCGATTATCGGTTACATTTTGCATAGTTGGAAAGAGTTGTGCGGACACGGAAAATTAGTACAATGGGGATGTGTGTTGATTTTATCGGGCGCATTAGGCAATCTTTATGATAGAATAGTCCTAGGGTATGTAGTGGACTTTTTAGATTTTCTGGTATGGCCGGTGTTTAATGTGGCCGACAGCGCCATTACACTGGGCGGTTGTTTGTTTGTATTATCTTTATTTTTTAGTGGTAAACAAAAACGGGAGGCAAAATGAAAAGATTGGTTATTTTAGCAGTTGCTTGTATTTTGACGGTTGCTTGTGGATCGGACTCGCGGCTATTTAAACAAGCCCGGTTGGCTACTTCAAAGGGGAAACTAACAGAAGCGGTATCGCTTTATTCCCGCTTGATTAAACAGGATCCTAAAAATTTTGCTGCCTACGTCAACCGCGGCGTATTGTGGGAGCAGTTGCCGGTTAAGGATGCCAAAGAACGGTTGTCCAACCGCCAAAAAGCCGAGGAAGATTATTTAAAAGCCATTGAGCTTAACCCTAACTCAGCGGAAACTTATAACAACTTAGGCGCGCTTTACTTGGATATGAACCGCAACATGGATGCGGCGTATTATTTATCTACGGCGTTGTCTTTAGACCCCAAATATTTCACCGCCCGGATGAATAGAGCGATTGTCTATCACCGTATGGGGCGCATATCGGATGCACTAAGTGATTTTGATAAAGCGGCCGCGTTGCGGCCCAAAGATCCGCTTTTGTTATTAAACCGCGCGTTGTCCTATTATGAGCTGGGGCAGTATGAATCGGCCGCTTCGGATTTATCTCTTTTGATTTTCTTTAAACCCGATGATGCCCGCGCCTATTTAGAACGCGCGAAAGCTTTTATTAAAATGGGTTATCCCGCCAATGCGTATGCGGATTTGGAAGAAGCCGTTACCATTAAGCCTACGTACGCTTTAGCCTACTATTACATGGGCGATTTGATGTTTCGCAAAGGCGAAAAGGAACAAGCGTTGGGGCTGCTGGTTAAATCTAAGGAACTTGCCAGCCAATATGTACCGACGTATGAGCTGATGGGGGATATGTTGGCCATGGAAGACCCGGTAGCGGCTACGGCCAATTATATGGTTGCCCGTAAGTTAGACCCGGCCAATGCCCGCCGGTATGAAGCTAAAATCCGGCTCATGCGCAGCGAAGAAGGCCGCGAGCGCGTTTTGGCAAACCGCTTTTTCCCGCAAGCGCTCCAACAACAGAAACGTTAACCTATGAATAAGCAGCAGGCGGCCCCGGTAATATCGGTATCGGCTGCTTTTGAGCAGCCGTCGGTATCGTTTCTATATCGGCTGTATGTGTCGTTTGGGCTTTTTCTGCTAATGCTTTTTTTGCTCACCTTCCATTATTCGGAGGTGGGCTTTTTTATATTAGTACTTATCAATATCGTGTTTTGTGCAGATGTTTTTGTCCGTAATGCCTGGACGGATCTATGGCGCGGCAGAATAGGGTTTCCTTTACTGGTTAGTGTAGCGGTATATTCCGGCTTTTTATATTCGGCACTCCATACGTTTGTATCGGTGCCGGTATCCGGCCCGGTGGAAGAATTGTACTTGTATGTTTCGTTGTTCATTATTCTTTCTTTGTGGGTGCAGTATCGGCGGGTGCGGGAATCGGAACGTACCCAAGTGTACCTTAAAAAAATAGATGATTTTTTACCAAAGTCGGGGCGTAAACGTCAGGGAAAATCAACCCGTATGGTGTTTGCTCGGGAATTAAAACCCGGGGATGAAGTGCTGGTTAAACCCGGGGAACGGTTTGCTTGTGATGGCGTGGTATTGAAAGGGGAAACCGCCGTGGATGAACAATTAATCACGGGCAGTATTGTGACGGCCTACAAGCAGCCCGGCAATACCGTGTATGCCGGTACGATTAACAAATCGGCCGATATATGGGTGCGGGTAGTTAAAACCTTGTCGGATTCTGTTTTAATGAACGTAATTGATTGTGTGCAACAATGTGAACTGCGCCGCGGAACGTTTACTAATTCGTTGGATCGGCAAGCCGCTTGGACGTTGGTTGCTATGGTCTTATTTGCCGCCGGGCGATATGTTTTTGCGTTGTATCAATATGGGGTATCCGCTTGGGTACAACAAGCCGGCGTATTGCTCATTTTGTTATCCATTTGTGCGCCGCTTGCGTTATTGTTTGCGGAAAGCTTTCCGGCGTTTTTTGCCCACCGTTTTGCCGGTTCCAAAGGTATTAAAATTCAAAACCGATATGCGCTGGGTTTGTTGCCGGCGGCTGATGGGGTGCTTTTTGATAAAACCGGCACATTAACAAAAGGTGCTTTAGCCGTGCAAGAAGTGCGGGCGGTTTCCTATCAAGCGAAAAAAAAGTTGTTGGAAGTACTGGCCACCGTATCGCAGTCAAAAGGCGATTTGCTATCAAAAACTTTGTTTGATTATACGCAGCAGCAACGGGTGGCTCCCCAAAAAGCGGAAATGCTGGAGATGTACCCGGGCCTGGGAGTACGGGCCGTCAGCGCGCATCAAAAAATACGTGTTGGGCGGGTGCCGTGGATGATAGAACAAGGAATTAAAATTCCGGCGGAAATTTCCCAATCGGTGCAAACGGTCATCTGCATAGCCCAAGGCAGCACCTATTTAGGATATATCACGTTAAGCGACAGCCTGCGGCCGGGCGCGCAAACCGTTGTTGATTTTTTAAAAAAACAAGGCAAAGAAATTATGTTGCTTTCCGGCGATAACGAGCCCGTTGTGGCAGAAGTGGCCAAGCAAGTAGGTATTGAAAAATTCAGTGCTAACGTATTGGCTCAAACCAAGGCAGAAATTATTACCAACTTGCGTGCGTTAGGTAAAAAGGTCGTGATGGTGGGGGACGGTTTTAACGATATCGTTGCTTTACTTAAGGCAGATGTAGGTATTGCGTATGCTACGACGCATAATGTGTATGCAAATTGGGTAGATATTCTGATTTCCCGACGAGACCTTTGCCCGTTAATAGAATTATTTAAAATCCAAGCCAAAATAAGGTATATTAGTTGTGTAAATGCGATCGTGGCTTTTTTGTTAAGTGTAGTATGGGCAGAGTTCCTGTTTTCGCGCTTGCCGCAAATGGCCGATTGGCGGTGGATACTGGGGGGGAGTTTAGCTGTTTTACTGCTTATCTTTTTAAATTCAATGAGGTTATTAAGAATAAAATGACAAACAAAGATATAGATTTCGGATATACATCCGATCATGCCCGTAAAAATGCAGACGCGGTTTTGCCGCAAATTCAATGCTGGCCCAACCAGTATAAACGCGATTACGATATTAAAATTGAGCTGCCGGAGTTTACTTCCGTGTGCCCTAAAACGGGTTTGCCCGATTTTGGTACCATTACCATTGAATATATTCCCGACGAATTATGTTTGGAATTAAAATCGTTGAAGTATTATTTATTGGAATACCGCGATATGGGTATTTTTATGGAAAATATTGCCAACAAGATTTTAGATGATGTGGTAAAAGCCTGTAAACCCAAACGCGCCACCGTAACAGGTGTGTTTACGCCGCGCGGTGGGTTACGCTCGGTAATTACCGCTAAGTACGAGAAAACCAAATGAACAAGAAATTATGGGGGCTGGTGGCCGTTGGTGGGTTAGTTTTTGCGGCGGGGTTAGTAACCATGCGCGTATGGGATTCATACCACCTTGCGCATACATCGGAAGTTTCTTCCCTGCCTGAACCAGTGCGCACGGATTCAATCGCGGTTGTGAATATGGAGACGGGTGTGGTGCCGCAGGGGCTTGTGGATGCGGAAGAACCGGAAAACCAAGTTAAAGAGCTTACAGTGCCTTCTCAGCTTGCTAAAATTGATATGCCGGAGATAGAGACCATCCTTTCCCGTTCCGGAGAGGTAATTGCCGTTCCGGAAAATACAACCAAAACCTTCCCGTCTGTTCCGCAACATGGCCCGCAAACGGCTTATCCTGCCGGAGAGCCGAAAGCTGCCCCGTTGCCGCAAGACAGTAAGATTTCTATGATTTCCGCCCCGGTGGAAGCTATATGGATTAAATCGTTAGAAGAATACCGCCAATTTAAACGCCGCGCCCGCGGCAGTTATCCGACGGTAGATTTCAAAAAACAGCAAGTGCTGGTGTTGGAATCAGCCAGTAATTTACCGGATAAAGCTTTTGAAATTGTGTCTGTTAACGAAGAAAACGGCAAAAGGGTAGTGGAGTATCGCGTCAATGTGTTTGGCTTGGATAAAAAGACAAACACACACAGCGTGATGATTTTGACAAAAAAAGATTTGCCGTTGGAATTAAGACAAGTATTGTAGGCGTTTTGGTGCTGAATTTTGCCCCGCAGGGTTTTCCTGCGGGGCTTTTGTGTTGTGAAAACCCCCAGCTAGGCTGGGGGTTCAGTCAAGGTTATACCGGTGCCTAGGTCGTTTTAGAAGGATTATTTCTTGTTAGTTGGTTGGTGGGTAAGCGAAAGCAAGAACAGGTAGTAATAAAAAAGTTTGTCATCCCCGAGTCCGCGCCGGACGGGACCCTGCGGGCCGCCCAAAACATTCGGGAATGACACATATTTTTTGATTTGTTGTTTATCCCGCCCGTTAGCACCGTTTACAAAAAGCGTCAAAATGGGGAAGAAATTTTTCATGTTTGAGCGAAAGCG
>JAGCMD010000042.1 GCA_017646765.1 Elusimicrobiaceae bacterium
TACTGACAATTTCCCACCACGCCGGCGTTTTTGAGCCGCAAGCGCTTTAAGCGCGCGGATTTGCTCCGCAGCCGCCTCGTTATTTTCATAAACAGATAGTTGCAACTGATCGGCCAATTGTTGCTCCTGAAGTAACGCTTGAAAGCGGCTGTTTTTACGCATATATTGCACGGTGGCCGAATCGCCCCGCAGGCCGGAATAAGCCGTTTGTGCTTGTTGCGTCGCTTGCGTTTGCAAATAATTTTGATACGTCTGACGCGCTTTTTCTGCCGCTGATTGCAGTAAATAATTATTTTGCTTTTCTGCCTCGGCAGCCACTAACGCGGCCTGATATTCGGCCTGTTCGGCTTGGTTATAATAAGCGGTTGAAGATGCACGTTGTTTGCGTAAATCTTTCAAAAAGGCAGATAGCCCCTTTTCCATTTGAGTCAATGTTCCTGTCATTTTTTTCTCCTGTATTAAAATTTCACGCTAGGCCACCCGGCACAGCAACGCCAGTAAGGTAACCGGCAAGGGTTGGTCCTGCGTAAATACCACCGACGGTACCAACGTATGCGTACCCGAAAGAGAAAGCACATAACTTTCCGTCTTTAACGCCAACGGCGTATTGTACGGCTCCCCTTGGCGTTGGATGATTTCCTCCGTCCTTTCTCCGTCTAAGGCCACGCAACCGCCGCGGCTATTGGCTAACTGCAGGGTAACAGAGACCACGCGTTTTTTTTGATCGGAAGAAAAGCCGTTTTCTAACTGAAAAACAATCGGCAACGTCTGCAGTTCGGCTTGGTAACATAGTCCCACATGCACACTGGTCATCGGACGCGGCAACGTGATTTTCCCCTCGTGTACCGTCAGGCCGGACACCGGATTTCCATCTGCCAAAACGCCCACACTTTTCCCTTCCAAATGCGTCAGTCCCGTCACTTCGCTAAAAGCCGTATCCGATTTTTTGGATATACTGGCATCCAAAAACACCTGATCTTGAGGGGCCGTACTGGATAGCCGCGGAAGTAACTTTTCAATAAAATAATCGTTTCCGCGTTCTACCACAAACCAAACCTCGTCGTAGCCGCGGTTAGGAATCGTACACACGCTGCGGAAGGCCCCTTGCGTATCGTGATGCGTCCAAGCACAAACATTTTGCTCCGCCACATAGGTTAAAGTAGCCAGCCCTCCGTCCGAAAGCACACACCAAATCAAATTATCCGGCTCTTGCTGATGGCAAATCTCGGTAATGGTTTTATTGTGAAACAAATGTTTGGCACATAAGGTTAAATCTTCCCCGGTGTACGAGGCAGACGTATAATCGTAATAAAAATCACGTAAAGCCCGTCCGCGTGCTTGCACGTACAGGGCGCGATTGCCTACCACCACCACAGACGTTGCACTGGAACCGCGTTCGCTTTGTTGCTCAATCTGTACATTGTACGGTGTTAACGCTCCGTTTGAAGAAAGGCTCCACTCACTTCCCGCCGTAAATACCAATAATTTTCCGGCAGCCGATACATTGTGAATCGTGTTTAACTTTTTACCGGACAAATTGATACTCATGGCGTCGGTATCTAACAGTTCGCTGCGCGCGTGGCCGAAATCACCGTATAGTCCCGTCTTAGAAAACCACAATGTTTGCGGTTCTTGATAGGTGCCGGCCAGCCCCAAACGGTCCTGATAAAAGAAAACACACGTCGGATATCCGTTTTTAGGGCTAAAGGAACCCTCGGCCCAATCACTTGTCCAATCTGCGTTCCCGTAAGGGCGTTCCAATGTTACCGTTACGTGCCGGGCATCAATAAAATGGTCCACGATTACCA
This sequence comes from Elusimicrobiaceae bacterium, assembly GCA_017646765.1. Taxonomy (GTDB): domain Bacteria; phylum Elusimicrobiota; class Elusimicrobia; order Elusimicrobiales; family Elusimicrobiaceae; genus Avelusimicrobium. The sequence goes on from JAGCMD010000042.1 coordinate 1,809, forward strand.
CGCCTTCTTGCTTGAATGCCGCCGCAGTCAGTTCATACCCGGCTTGCCCGGTAATACCCACCGCCCGCAACCGCAGGTGATAGATTTTTCCGTTGTCTTCCAACGTGCCAAATTCCACCACATTATCGTCGTTACCGGTACGGATAAAATATTTAACGGCCTGCCAGGTTACCCCCAAATCTTCCGTTTTTTCCAACACGAGAGTTCCCGTCCACGTACCGGAAGTTTGTACCCGCCAATCGGAAGAAGATTTGATAAGCCCGGAAGAACTGTCGTAGCCCAGCGTCCCGGTTTGGTACTGACTGGGTAAAATGTGGGTAAGGCTGAAGCGTCCCGTCTCGTGTTTGGGTGAAAAAATATCAAAATTACTTTCCAACACGTACGTTAACTCTCCCGCGGGCACCGTACCGCCGTCATTTACCCCGCCGCTCAGCGCTTGCTCTACAATGATGCTCGGTTCGTGCAAAAAACTATCGCGATAGGTCAAACGCAGTACCGCTCCGTTCCAATCACCGCCCGTCGCTTGCGGAGAGGTAATTTTTAACACGCCCCCTAAATTGGCGGCTGTTACCCCACTGGACGCAAATTTAGTGTTAAAATCAGAAACAAGAACGCCTAAATCCAGCCCATAATCACGTGCAACGGAAAAAAGCACCTCATTAAAATACCCGTATATAAAATAACGGTTATCCGCTACCGGCGAAAAAGAAAGCGTCGCCGCTACCCCTTGGACTTGACTGGTTTCTTGGGTAGAGTAAATGCGCATTTTCCGAGAGTCCTGCGTATTGCTAAGCATAAACGGCCCGAATTGGACCGGATGCTCGTTCAACGAAAACCGCCCCGGAGCCAGCCGCGTCAAACATTGGGGCGGATAATCCGGGTGGGCTAAAAAGAGCTTTTGGTCATATTGGGTATAAGAAACGGCCGATAAATCTGCCGCTGCGTAGGGAGAAGAAATCTCGTAAACGGACGCTCCCCCATCCGCCAGCACCTGCCCGGCGGACGTATATACGCGGATATAATGGTGCCCCAGTTCCAGTACGTACGCTTCATTTTCCCCCACCACAAACGGAACAATCCGGCAGGACTTGCCCGTATTTTTAGCTGTACCCATATAGGCCGTACCCGGACGGTTAGACGCGCCCCCTTGCGGATGCACGAAGAAATTACGCGCCGTTTTTAGCCAGGTGTGATAGGCCGCCGTATCTACACGGGCTTGCAAAGACGGGCTGACTTCCCCGCCGGCAAAAGAAGGTTGTATGTGACGGGTAAACATTAGCGCACCTCCGTAAAAGCGTCGGTATCCGGAGCAACAGATACTATTTCCGAAGCATTGCTGCGGCGGGCTTCTTCCAAACTAAGCGCGTATCTTTGCAAAAGCTGGGCCGCCAACTGGGTGTCTGATGTTAACGCTACCGCCAAATCGCAGGCTAAAGCAAGCGAAAAACTCTTGATAAAAGCCGTATCAAACAGGTTTTCATCTGTGATGCGGCGGGTATATTCGGCCTGCGCCTGATCACAAACGGTTAAAATAACCCGGCTGTGCAGGTCTGAGCGGAAAAACTCCTGGAAATCTAACCGTTTTTGAGCAGGCGAAAATACGCGGCGGATAAATAAGGCTTCGGCCGGATATTTGTAAATAAACCGCCCCTGTTCATCCGCCCCTTGCGCAAACAAAACCAACGGTTCTTGCACACCGGCAAAGGCCCAGTTATGGGTACGTAGCACCTCATCCCGCACCGGAGCATAAAACAAATTAAGCCGGCGGGCCTTTTCATTTTCTTGTTCCAATGAAGAAATTGGAGATTGGCCTAACTGAGCCAATGCCAAATTACAAATACTTATTTTTGTTATCATTTTTATACTCCATTTTAATTTTATTTATTATTTAATATATTTTTTATAAAACTAATTAAATATTTTTACATATTAAATTTATTTTTACTTATTTTTTAAGTATTTATTTTTTTACATATTATTTTATAAAAGCATATTTTAAATAAAATTTATAAAAATAAAAATATTTATCGTTTTTTAAAAAAGATTATATTTTAAGTATTTTTATTTTTACTGTTATTTTTAATTCAAATTCATATACCTTTATTTTTTAGCAAACAGTTACGGCTTATTTCATTTCAACCACCCTAATAAATAACTATTTTTAATTATTTATTATAAACCGGAAGGGGAACTTTAAAAATTGAAAAATTTTTTACTATGTGTTTCCCGGTTTGGGGTCTTTCCTTCACTTTTTCTCTTTTTTGAAGCCCAAAAACAGCTTTTTTACCCCGATTTTGAGCAAAAACGGCCCCTAATGCCATTTTCTCCAACTTTCCCTATACAGGATATACCCAAAAATTGATTTTTACGTCTAATTTTAATCTTGTTTATCTAACAGGGCTTTCATTTAAGGGGTCCCAAGAACTGGTTACTTTTATTTTTTAGTTTGGGGAGCGGGCAGCCGGAAAACTACCCGCTCTGTTTGGGGGTCAGGTTGAACGCTTAGTGCATATCAACGGCATCGGTCAAGAAGCAAGAGACCTTTCCGGCCGTAGCGGTGCCGGTTACCGTATATTTAGCACGCAAGTAGCGTTTAACACCTGCGGGTACTGCCGCAGCCAACAGCGATTTATTCGCCGTCAGCGCAGCGGCTAAGAAAGAAGCACTCGCCAACTCTACCGCATCGGAAAAGTTTTCATTGGCAGCTGTTTCCAAGGCCACTTTCATACCGGTTAGCCCGGCAAAGTCCACGTCTACGCGGCACACTGCAAATAAAGCACCGGGCACAAAGTTACCGGCAGCTTTCAAGTCCACGATGTTGGTAGAAGCAGCCGTCGTGGTAACGGCTTGTTTTTCGGATAATACGCCATTTTGATCTAATAACATAGTTTCCTCCTAGGCCACGATGGCTTCCGTATCGGTGATGGCATCGCAGATGTGCACCGGAATTTCGTTGAACGTCATGAGCGGACGGGCCGTCAACTGATCCGGGGTATATTGGACGTTGGTACGGCTGCTGGCCAATTTGCGCAAAGCCGCTTTGACGGTGCGGTTCATATACCAAACCGGTTTACCCATAGACAAGCTTTGGATGCGTTCTTCCAAATCGCACATTTTGTCAATGAGGTCGGAAGGCACATTGGTCGTATCAATGTTACAGATACGTCCGGCAAAACGCCAATCTTGCACAGCCAGGCCGAGTTTCCACTCAAAGTATTCCTTGTAAGCGGGATATTCGTTGCCGCTGGCGTCCACATGATTGACAAGCCCGTGATCTACCCGTTGGATACCGGCTTTAGAGCCCTTGGGGAAGAAAGTAAACACTTTATCCGTATCCCACACAACGAGGTAGATAGACGAGTTTTTACCCGCGGTAGAGCTGCCACCGTCAATGACGTTGCGGGAGCTTTCCGCGCCGGAAAGTTCGCAGTAGCGCGCGGCAAGGCCGGTAAATCTTTCCGGGTTAGTGCCGACGTTACCGTAGATAAGGTTAGACGCCATGGTGTTAGACATACCGGCGATAATCGCGCGGGATTGCCCGGTCCGTACCGCATCTACGTGGCCGCCTTTTTCGGCGACGAGTTTATCTACCACGGAATAAGCAGATAAAGTACCATAGCTTTCTACCACAACCTTTGTGGTTGCTTTGGCGGGTTCAATGCCCTGATAGGCACGCCGCCAGGTACCTTCCGGAATGCCGGTACGTACGGCGTATTCGTGGCCGCTGTCCAGCGAGCTTTCGCAAACGAGTGCGTCGCCGATAATATCGTTAGATTGGCTAAGTACTTCGGCAATGGCCAACTCTTGGCCCGAGGGGTCAAATTGTTTGGCGTAATCCACTAAACTGTATTGTTTATCAGCAATAATTGCCATATATTTCTCCTTTAGTTTTTTCTTCCGTACAACGCTTCGGCGAAGGTTTTATCCTGCGGAGCGGACGGTTGTCCGCCTAACGAAGCGTCTTCGCTAATCGTGCGTCCGATCCCGCTGAGTGTACGGATCACAACGGGATGGTTTCCAAGCCCCGTTTCTTCCAACAGTTCGCGTAGTTCCGGGCCGCCGAACGTATCGGCCGCACGGAGCGCAAACGTAATTTCTTGTTCCAGCCCGGCGCCGTAAGCGGCCCGGGTTTGGTTGGCCCAGTTGGCTACTTGCTCGCGTTTTTGTGCTTGTGCAAATTGCGTTTGATGCATCGCACAATCATTTTGAAAAGCAAGCCATTTATCCACTTGTGCAGGCGAAAGTTTACATTCCTGCGCCAAGGTTTTAAACGCCTTAAAATCATCCGCAGTAAACGGTAATTTTTCGGGCTCGGACCAGTTTTGTAACGAGTCTTGGGGGTTAGTTTCCTGTTGTGCGGGACTATCTGTGTCGGCTTGGATAGGGCCTTCTTGGCTAGTCACCCCGGCGTCGGCCGCAACAGGCGAAACGGTTAAATCGGTACTTTCAACAGCGGCTTGTGTAGTTTCAGACATGAGTTAACTCCTGTGTCAAACGGTTAATTTCGTTTTGTTCCGAAGTAAGTTCGGACATATACTCCCCCCGCATTTGGTTATACGCGTTGGGAGCGGCGTCTTCTATTTCGGCCAGTAAGAAAAGTCCGATACTTTGCTGGCCGCAATGAAACGCGGTTGCCGTACTATCCCCGGGCACAAAACTGTGCTGATGTACCCGAGTCGCTTGCAAAATCCGCCATAGCAACCGGCGGCCTTGTACGGTTTTTAAGACGGCTTGTAAATCAGCCGTATTGCGTTTTTTAAGTTGTTTTTCGTTCATAAGCTTGCAGTAACAGCCCGCCCGGCCGGGCCGTTACGTTGCGTTAAACAGCGTTCCCTAATTTTAGACGCCTGTTTATACGCCTATATGGGGTGGTTTAGGAAGAACGGGCCGGGCCGTTCCCCCGCGGCGGGCCGTTACGCTTATATAGACGCGCCCGCACGCGGATTTTTCCTTTAGTTTTCCGAAATGTCCGGGGAAACTAAACCGGCGGGTGCATCCGCCGTTTGCGGGGAGTTTACCTCGTCAGGTGTACTCCCCGCGGGGGTTATTTCATCTTCGCTTTTGAGTAGAGCCGGAGCCACCCCCAAGGCTTTAAGTCCCTCTTCCAGCGCGCAGTCGTAGTCTACGCGCTTGGCGAGTTCCGGCTTGGCAGCAGCCAATGTGGCCGCATAGTTAAGCCCTTGTACGAGTGACGAGAGCCCAGCCGCTTTTTGTGCTTGTGCAATCATAGACACATATTCCACTTTAATCGGCATGCCTTGGATGCTTTGCGGCGGCGTAGGAAGTAAACCTTGCCGGGAAAGCAAATTAAACGCGCGGTCAATAAGCGGGTCTAACAGTTCGTTTTTAAGCCGTTCCAGCACGGGGCCGAGCACGAGCATTTTTTCTTGGTGGCGTTCGGCCACTTCGGTCGCGGTCATACCGGCGTAATTTTGCGCGGAAAGCGACAAAAACACATCGGCAAAAAATTGCGAGCGGATAGTCGCGCGTACTGATTCAATAGCCGCTTCCAAGGCGTTTAAATCGGGCTGTACTAAATACGCCGGGCGCACCGCGCCGTCGGAGGTACCGTTATAACGGGTGATCCCGCCGGGCAAAAGATTAACTTCCCCTTGTACGTTAGCGGAAACCATCACGGGCGGATTGGTGCTTTTGTCTAACGCAACCAGTTTGGTCTTTTGCATTTTTTGGAGCATTTTCACGTCGCCCAAACTTTTCCACCCCGGGCCTTTGCCATATACGTCGGAAGCATTTTTGACTTCCCAACGCGCGGCAATTACCGGAAACTCTTTGTATCCGCCCCGGCGTAACACGTGACCGTCTTCCATAAAGTAAATACTGGCAAACGGCATGTGCAAATTATCGTTGAAAAACGGCACGTGGCGGTTGTTGGGTACAATTAAATGAAATACTTTGTAGTATTTGGTAGTTTGTTCGTGGGCGGGTAGCGCAAGCACTTGCGGCGGCAAATGTTCTTTGCCGAAGGTATGTTCCAATTGTTCGCCCGTCATAAAAAACTCACGTCCGAAACGGTTGACTTTACCTTGTGCGTCCGTCCCTAATGAGTATTCGCCCACGGTAAACGGACGGCAGTAAATGCCTTTGTCGCGGTCTTCTTCCACTAAGAAAGCGGCCGTGCCGAACACAGCGATTTCTTCGTAGAAACCGTGCAAAACACCGTAGACGTTACTTTTGGCAAAAACTTCTTCCAATCGTTTTTTAACGTCAAATACCCACTCACGCGCGCCGGGCAAATCCATCAATTCCTCGGGAGCGAGGGATAAATCAAACCAACTGCGCGCCGGACTGGTCAGGCCCGACATCATCCCCGCACACAACACTTCTACCGCCAAACACGGGGCGGAATCTAACAGCGTTTTGTGGTCAATGCGGCGGCCTTGACTCGGCATCTGCCCGTCAAAGAAACCGCGTGTGGGCGCTAAGTAAGTGCCCAACTCTTTCCAAACGGGCAGCCAGGTAGCACGCTCGTTTTTGAGTGCGTCGTATTGACGCTTATAATCAGGTTGTAACTGTTTCATAATGTATAAAAAGAAGACACAAACGAAGAAAATTTACTACTATGTAGAAAAAGGAGGTAAAAAATTATGATGGGACTGGTGATGATTTTTGCTTTTGTGATTATTTTGGCCGTACCGGGGTTTTACATTATTACGCGCAAGGTGTTTCCTAAACACAGCAAACGCTCGGCCGGGTGGGTTACGTTTATTTTGACGGCCCTTTTGGTAGGCATATTAGCGATGATAACGCTAAATAATTGGCCGATGTAAGACAAGCCATATTTTCTGTGAAAACCGCCTGAAAAGGGCGGTTTTTTGTGCACAAAAAACCTTATAAAAACTTCAAAAAATGAGTTGGAAAATAAAGGAAGATTTACTACGATGTGATAATTATAGCATAAATAAATTTATTTGTCAAGTATTTTGTTTTTAATAGTAATAATCATACGCAGAATTAGGAGCAGTACGTTTTGTTTCTTGCTGACAAATTTGGTGCACAAGAAGACTCCCGCTAAAGGCCTTACATGCTTGCTTTCCGCTATTGGAGCCCGCAGAAGAAGCTGGAAGATATTTAGCAAAACCTATCTCGGCATAATCCGCACTTTGCTTGTTGTATTTTCCAGGAATACCGAGCGTACAAGCAACCCGCGGGTAATCATCTAGCCCTACTATAACATTACAAAACCCCCAATCAAACAGATAAATCCTATTTTTTCCAGATTGCTGGTCCAGTATCCTCAAGGGAGTTTGCTGAAAATCAATATCCAAATTTTCAACTTGCGTGGTATAAGCATTATTTGCCAAATAATAGCGTTCCTCGGCATCCGCCAATGAACGTGTTAGATTTTTTAATGTAGAATAGCGACTTTTAACCACCGCCTTGCGGTATTGCGGCAACGCAACGGCGGCGAGTATTGTGATAATCAAAACTACCACGAGCAGTTCTATAAGCGTAAAGGCCTTTTTACTACGATTATTCTTCATTTTATTTCTCCTTGTTTAGATTTCCGGCAAAAATATCGTAGCAAAAAAAAAAAAATAAGTCAAGGGAAAGTTTCCGGACAGAAAAACAACCGACAATAAGGGAATTTACTCGTGCAAGATAATCGTTAAGTCGTTGCCTAAAATGCGGCGATGGGCCAAAGAAGGAGTCTTCCAGCTGTTTATCATTTTAGCGTTGTCCGAAGCCCGGAAGGCGTCACGCAAGTTGGAGTCCTGCTTTAAATATGAATAAAGCGGATTAATGGCAATTAAAGCCGGAGGCACCGTCATTTGAATAACAAAACTTTTTTCTTTAAGTAGCGAAGGCACTGAACCCAGCTCATGATAAGATACGTGAGAAATTCCGGCGTAAACCACAATAAGCCCTTCCGGGTCAAAAGCACGCAGCTCTTGTATTTTGCGCGCAAAAATTTTATTACGAAGGTGCATCCCTTCAAAGGAAGTAGCAAAATCGTAAACTCTATCCTGGGTAACGGGGAGTACCCCTTTATGGGAAGCAACATTATACATAAAATCATAATCTTCCAAACCATAGACCAGGATATTGTTTTTTAAGATGGAGGAAATGACACGCGTAGACGGAATTTTCACGTCATACTCCAAAAGACGTTTGTTAAGTTCCGCCGGGGTAAAAATAAGATTAGATTGCACCAACTGAAGTTGCGAAGCCGGCACAAATTCCGTAGCCAAATAAATGCGTTTCCCCGGATAAATGGACGGCAACTGCTTAAGTAAAGAAGTTACTTCTTGGTGTATGCGGGATTGATTATGGACTTCACCGATATAAATAATCCCGGGGTCTTTCGGCAGCCAATTTTTGTATTGTATCTTTCCTTGTTCAACATGCCCCTCTATTTGGGAAAGAATATCTACATAATTATTTTCAAACTCAACCGCCAAATCTGCAAACTTATGAACCGCCCGAAATGTACGCGCGTCATTTTTGGCTGATAATTTTGGATAATCTTTATAATTTAAGGCTCCGTCCAAAAAATACCCCTCCACACTCTCTTTGATACACATCTTGCTTACAGCCGGAGGAAGTTTAAATTTATAGTTGCCGACAGGGATAGTGTGAATTTTATTCCCCCGGGACATCCATTTTCCAAATTGCTCCAAAGCCTCTTTGCCGACTTGCGCCGAAGATGACTGAAACAAACCTGTTAGAAGAAAAGAAAAAATTAAAACGCGTTTCAAAATATGTTTGGTTAAATTCATATTTATATTTTATAAATTTATTTTTTTAAATACCTGAGTCTTTAGACCTATTTTAAAGAAGAAAAAGGACCTATACAATTTCATACTCACTTCGGGCAAATTCCGCCGGTGCGTGCGCCGTTCCCGCACGCACCGGGGCCGCAAATGTTAACGCCAGCGCATCGGCCAGGTCGGGGCTTTTGCCGGTGCGGGCCTTTAATTTCTCCTTCGCCTCTAACCGCATCCGCCCCGCCGCGTCATAATCATACGCTGTTTGGCACAAGTCCGCTTTGAGTTCGGCTACGTCGGGCAGCGCACCGGAAGAATTTATCCAGGCCGCCATTTCCCCCCACATTTCTGCCCGTTTATTGGCATATTGCCCGGCTTTAATCGGTACGCCGCCAAACGGCACTTCCGTCACCGTAAAACCCAGTTGTCTAAGACGGTCAATCACCCCGCCGCCACATCCGGCATCTATAAAAACTCCGTCGGGGCGGAAGGTTTCTATTTCGCGCGCGACGTGCCCGGCAAGTGACATATTGTCTATTTGTCTAAGCACTGTCGGCTCAAACGCTTGCAATCCTTGACGCCTAAAAATAACACTGCGGTCATCGCCAAACCGGGCCGGGTCCACCCCTAAAATTTTGGGCGAAAAGCGCAATTCTCCCGAAGAATAACGACGCCGCGTGGCAGCCAGCACCGCATCAATGGGAATTAAAATATTTTCCGCGCTGGCGGTAAAATCACACAGATACTCTTGACGGAAAATACTAGCCGGAGTTTCTTGTTTAATGCGTTCTAATTCGGCGGGCGCAATCACTTCCGATTCATCAGCGCGAAACACGCCGCACCACCAAACTGTCGGTTCGGTTTGAGCTAATTTTTGCGCTTGATTAAACAACTCATAAAACGCATTTTGTCCTTTGGGCGTACCCATAAAAACCACCCAACCTTCGCGCGATAAAAGCATAGGCCGGATAATTTCCGCAAACAGCCCGGGCTTAATTTGGGCATATTCATCCAGCACTACGCCGTCGGCGTATGTACCGCGCAACGCATCGGGATTATCCGCACCACCTACACTGATACGCGCCCCGTTGGAAAGTTTTATATACAGCTCCGTTTCGTTTACAGCTACTTCCGGCAAAGGCCCCGCGTAGCGTTTTAAATAATCCCACGCGATTAGTTTGGCTTGTTTTAAAAACGGTGCTATATAAAAATACCGCGCGTGGGCGCGCTTATTTTGAAGGGCTTTCTTAATCAAATGATTGACGGCACAAACGGTTTTGCCGAGTTGCCGGTGAGTAACCAGCACACAAAAGCGGTGGGTCTCCAGCGCGGCGTGAATTTTGGCTTGTACCGGACGCGGGTGATACGGAATAATGATGCGCTTTCTATTCATCTTTCTCCCAAGAAACAATCACCGGCAGGGGTGTACCAGTGTCATCTCTGCCGTCTTTCCAACCGAGCAGATTTTTAGCGGTAAACACGGCAAACGACGCAGAATAATTGCCGCGCAAACTGTTTTGAATTAAGATATTACTTTGTAAGTCACGCGCCTTTTGAGCCGCCTCGTGGAACGCCGGATGTTTGGTTTCCCAACTTTTGAGCACGTCGCACGTAGTGCCGAGTTGTTTGGCAAACGCCGCAAAAGTAGGCAGTTCGGCCGCTGTTTCCACCAGCGCCACCGATCCGTCTCGTTTAGTTACTTCTGTCACGTGGAAAGCGGGTACATCAAAAAAGGCAAGCAAACGGGTGCAAAATTCCGGCTGATAGCGTAAAGATGAAGTTTTACTCAATGCTGCTAAAGTGGTTTTTTTTCGCGGCATAGATACTCTCCCAAAAGCCCAAACCTGACGGACAGGCTTATTATTTTTCGGAAAAGAGAAAGGAGAAATTATTAAGAAGGGTAAAAAAATACAACGCGCCCTCTTGCGTTTTGTAATATATATATTTTATCAAAATTTTATATTTTTGTCAAATTTTTTTCTGCCATTTCCCCGGCACAGGCAACCGCCAACCGTTTTTTATCCCCCCCGCTATTTCAGGCATAGCCCAAAAGGATTCTCCCTCGGAATCGGCATTGTCATCAAAAGCGAAATTTTCATTGTACAGAAAAACCGCTACTACCAAATACGGCTCTTGGCTGGGAGTTTTTAAATATCCCCTCACTCCGTAAACGGGAACTTGCAAAAAAGCGGCCCGGGAAAAAATAAAATTCTCCAATTTTAATTTGACTTCCGCAGTATTTATCATTGTTTAAACAAAACAGGTCCCCACCCGTTCTCCTTTTTGACAGAAAAAAAGGGTTAGTTTTTTGGATAATGGGGGTATGTTTTAAATGTTTTAGAAATTTTTTACGAGAGGGAAGCAAAGTTAACCCCAACTTTCAAGCCCGTTTTCAATTAGGTCGCTTGACAGCGTGTGTTAACTTTGCTAACCCAATCAGCTTTTTATTTGCTACAATGAAACTAACATAGTTCCTGGCAGAATTATGCAAGTTTACGCATAACGGAATACGCCCGCCACGGGAGTGGCGGCAGCCGTTTAAGTTTGACTCTTCCGTTTGAGATACACCTAACAGGCAGGTTATTTCAAATGCGTTGGCAAGATGAAAAACAACAAGCTGCGTTGGTTTTCATATTGTTAGTATAGTAAGTATTGTTAGCATTTGTCAAGTCCTTTTTTAAAATCATTTTTTTACGCATTGTACCGTCTATGAATAAATTTGAAAAACAACTGGAAAAGTGGAATAAAGGCACCTTACGCGGAGCACAAGCGAAGTTAGCAAAATGCTTACGTGTATCCACCGCTACCGTAGCCATGTGGGCCACCGGGAAAAGGCACCCTTCCAAAGGTTTTATCGCTAAAATGGCCGATTTATTCGGATTAGATGAATATACGGTGGCACGGTTATTTTCAGCAAATTTTCAACAACCGTTTATTGATTTCTCACCGACCCGGAACTCCTATTCGTTGCGGGATGCCGCCGCGCCTCTCCCCCCTTACGAAGGAGAAATAGCCTATACCCACCATCCGGCGGACTTAGTCAAACTGCCGGTATTTACCCAATGGCCTAAGAAATACCCGGCATATAATTCCAAAGATACTAAAACCTGGTGGTATATACCCAAAGCGTTTGCCGCCAATACAAAATTTTTATTTTTGCTCCCTGGCAAGGAAGATCCTCAGCGCATACTTTTTGTGTGTCCAATGCCTAGTTGGGAAAACCGCCGCTATATGCTGGGGAAAAAGGGAAAAAATTATATACTTGTACACTCACAACGAAAAAACGGGCAAATGATTTTACAAACGGAAAAAGGCTTAACCTTACCTTCTGAGACGGTGAAACCTATCGGTTTTGTCGTCAAGCAAGTGGTTAATTTAAAATAACCCCTTGATTTTTTCCGGAAATTCATTATACTTAATATAACCCGATGTTAGGTACAGAAAATCTTTCTTACCTATCTGCTTTTGGCCTTGCGCCAAAAACGTGTGGATAAGAAGGAACTGTTTCGGAAGGCGAAGCGGACAGGCGCGAAGCGCGTAGCCGTATTGGTTGCCGGGGCAGAAAATGAGAGTTCTTTGTTTACGTGCGATACAGTGGGACGGTGCGGATGCGGTTTCCCGTTCACAAGCCTCAAGCCTGTTATTTGAGAATAACGGGAGCTCCTTGAGGATATGGACGGAGCACCCCGCCTCAGGCGGTATGCGGCACAACAAAATTCTTAACTGTATTTATCGGGCAAGAGAGTAAACATGAATAAGCCGGTAAAATGAGTCTCCGCGTTGAAGAAATGCGGAGGCTCTTTTTCTGTATTGCTTTTTATGTATTGCAAAAAATACTTGAAAAAGAAATCGTACTTTGCTAAACTAATCAAACAGCGCCGCGGCACAGCAACTGGCCGTGCGCATTATTTTTGAAGGGGTCATTACCACTATGCCAAGCAAAAAAACCAACAAAGAAACTCTTACCGCTACCGAGTTAAAAGAGATTAAAAAACATTTATTAAAACTTAAAGAAGAAGCTGCCGAACGCTTGAAAAATAAAAAAGATATGGATATGCCGGAGGCCGAAGTGGGCGACCCGATTGACGATGCCACCCGTAGCTTAGACAAAGAAATTTTATTTGAGCTTTCCGGCAATGCCCACAATACCATTGAGCAAATTGAAGCGGCCCTGCGAAAAATGGATAAAGGTATTTACGGCTTGTGCGAGTATTGCCGCCAACCCATCCCCAAAAAACGCATTAAAGCGCTCCCTTTTGCGCGTTACTGCATTAACTGCCAGCACTCTACGGAACATCATCACAATTAGAAAAAACCAACCCCCCGGTAAAACCGGGGGGTTTTTACAATATACAAGCCCTTACTTTAATTTTTCCAGTATAGTGGGAATAACGTCGTACATATCCCCCTCTATCGCAAAACGGGCCATTTTCATCATAGGGGCGTTTGGGTCTTTGTTAATGGCTACAATCACAGGCGAACCGCTAATGCCCGCGGTGTGATGCGTCTGTCCGGAAATACCGCACGCAATATACAGCTTGGGCCTAACGGTTTTGCCGGTTACGCCGACTTGACGGGAAATATCCGTCCACCCGTTATTTACCGCGGGTTGCGTAGCCGCGACCTGTCCGCCTAAACGCTCCGCCAGTTTTTGTAACAATTCAAAACCTTCTTTTTTACCTACCCCGCGGCCACCCGCTACAATCACTTCGGCTTGCGAAATATCCGCTTGTTTTTCAGCGGACGTGCGTTTATTGCAATAGTCTTGCAACAGCTCCTCCAGCGTACCCGTTGTGGACGTGCAAGAATTGCTTACCGGGGCCGCACTCGCGGCATATTCTTTGATAAGTGCGTTTAGAATTTCGTTCTTTTGGATGTGCACCGTGCCTTCGTAAATTTGCGTTACTTTGGCATCGCGCATATATTTTTCCAGCGGGAAATCGCGCATATAGGCAATACCGCCGCAAAGCGTTACGCACTCGTCGGCTACTTCCATAGCCACGTTGGAACAAAACAGCTTGGCCTCGGCACTGTATTTGGTCCAGCGCGCGCCTTTGAGTTTTTTTAGCTCATCATGTATCGGCGTGCCATTGGCAATTGCATTTTTGACGGCAGGCAAAAATTCTTCATCCATCCGGTGCGTTAAATTATATACAAGCGCACGTCCGGCCTCGGTCTTGGCGGCCAGTTCAGCCACCTTGTGCCCGAGGGCTTGAAACGTAATAACCGGCTGCCCGAATTGCTTACGCGTGCGTAAATACGGAATCGTCACATCCAGCGCGCCTTGCGCAATACCCACCGCTTGCGCCGCTACCCCCGGGCGGGAATAATCCAACGTTTCTTGCACGTAAAGTAGCCCGCGACCTTCGCTGCCCAATAGATTTTCTTTCGGCACACGTACATTGTCAAAAATCAGTTCATACGTCGGATTGGAGCGGATACCCATTTTCGTTTCTTTTTTACCGAACGTAAAACCCGGCGTGCCTTTTTCAATCACGAGTAGCGAGATACCGCGCGCACCGCGGCTGGGGTTGGTGTTGACGGCTACGGTGTAAAAATCGGCCTCTTTACCACCGGAAATAAAATGCTTAGCCCCGTTGACAACGTAATAATCGCCGTCTTTAATAGCCGTTGTTTTAAGAGCGGTAGCGTCCGAACCGGCCTCGGCTTCCGTCAAAGCAAACGCCCACAATTTTTTACCGAGGGCCAAATCGGGGCACCACTTTTCGCGCTGTTCTTTGGTGGCCGCTAAATACATAGGGATAGCGCCCAGGGCACTTGTTCCCGTCGTAAGAGCAAGCCCCGCACAACCGCGCGAAAGCTCTTCAAAAGACATGGCTAAACAGGTAATCCCCCCGCCGCGACCGCCGTATTCTTCAGCCAGCCACCAACCAAACATACCGGCTTTGCGGTATTCCTCTAACATTTGGTAAGAAAACTCTTCCTTAGCGTCCATTTCGGCACGCAACGGTTTAATTTTTTCCTGCACGAGTGCGCGGCTGGTGTTAAGCACCTCGCGTTCCAAGTCGTTAATGGCGTAATCCACGTTGTTCTCCCCCATTGTGTTTTCTAAACATCCGGCGCCGCCTGAAAAACCGCCGTTTCCCGCCGTTTTTCTTTGTAGGCGGTACTAAACTGCGATACAGGCGTTCCTGTTTTTTAACCATAGTAGAAACGGTAAATTCCGAAAAATCGCGATGGTCAATGGCCGCCTCAAAACGTTGCCGCAAGGCCGTATGACGCAAGAGCACTTTGAGTTTCTCGGCAAACATATTGATATCGTTGGGAGACACCAAAAACCCGGTTTTGTTGTTAGTAATAATTTCGCTAATGCCGTCCACATTATAACAAACAGCCGGCACGCGCATGGCCATTGCTTCTAAAAGCGACATGGGCAACCCTTCGCGCAAAGATACGCTGGCGTACACGTCGCTGATAGCCAACAATTCCAATGGGTCGTTACGCCAACCCGGGAACAAAACTTGTTTTTCAATGCTTAAATTTTTAGCTAAGTTTTCGGCTGTTTTTTTCAACGGTCCCTCACCCGTAAAAATGAAATATACATTTTTCATTTGGCTAAGTACTTTGTAAGCGGCTAACACAAAGTGGACCGGGTTTTTAAGCGGTTTAAAATTGGCCAAGGCCAACACGACTTTAGCGTTTGCCGGAATTTTAAGCGACGCTTTTTTAGCCACCGGATCAAATTTAAGCGGCAAAATGGGGTTAAAGTTAATGCCTGCACGGATGAGTTCGGTACGCACATTTTTGACGATACCCAGCTGTTTGGCCTCGCCGGCGTTTTTGCGGGAAACGAAGACCAACACGTCTGTCATCTTAGCGCAAAATTTTTCCACCAGGACGAAAAACTTAAATTGTTTTTCTCCTTGTTCTTTGGCAAACCCAAGTCCGTGAAAGGTATGCACCACTTTGGCTTTACGCCAAAAAATCCGCGCGGCCATACGCCCCAGCACTCCCGCCTTGGGCGCATTCGTATGCACGATATCGGGTTTTACACGGCGCAGCACGCGCCCCATTTGCAAAAAGGCCCACACATCGTGGAATATATATTTGATATGGACGGGGTGACGTAAGGCCGTAATAAAAGACACATGCGCGCCGTCTCCTTTTACCCGGCCGTCCAAACGTCCGCCGGGCCCGGTAGCCAGAAACACTTCAAACTGTTGTTTGTTGAGGTTTTTCATCGTATAGAGCACGCTGGCTTGCGCGCCACCCTGATCCATACGGGTAATGAAATAGAGGATTTTTGTTTTTTCCATTTAATGAACCTTTCCTGTTGCAGTATTCAAAATGCGGGCCTGCGGGAAATAGTATTTAATAATAGCCATATAGTCCGCACCTTGTTTGGCCAGTCCTTCCGCACCGCTTAAGCAAAGCCCATTACCTAACCCCGTATCATAGCCGCGCACCAAGACGCTTTTGATATTTTTCCCGTTATACAATGGCACCATATCAAACAGGTTGGAACGCATAGTCCCCGCGCTTAAAACAAACGCCGTTTCTTGCGGGGATTGGGTTTCGTAAGTTGCTTTGCTGCCTACAAAACGTACGGTCAACACGCGTCCGTTTGGCGTGTATGTAAGCGGGGTAATCGCTTGCAGGCGCCCGATATCTTGTTTGTAGGACAAGCGGTTTTCAATCTCTTTTGCGTCATACAAATAAATCCACTTAATACCGGCCCACTGGGTGGGATCCTGCGGGCGAGAATATAAATCCGCCGGCGGATTAGACAGGATATATTTACTGACATTAGCGGGCGAGAATAGATAACCCGGTTTGGAAGCGGTATTTTCCAATCTGTCCGCCGTTACAACACCGCACCCGGTATAAAACCCGGCTTGTGCTTCTGTTAGACTGGTAGCAGCAGATTTTTTGGACGCTTCCAATGCTTCTTTGAAAATCAAGTTAATTCCGTTAAAACGGAACGTATCGTCATTATCTGTAATGTGATACGGCTGTTGGGCGGGCTGCCGGGCTATCACATCCGCCAACGCCGCCCGAAATACAACGGCCAACGCCATTAAAGTAGCCGGCTGTTTAACATCGCGTGCCTGCGTGGCCAAAAGGGCCGGAATCAAATCTTCCGCCGGCACCTGATTAACAAGTTTAAATCCATGCTCGGTCGGGATAACCGTCAAGGATCCCTTGAGTTCTTTATCGCTTAAGTTAGCCGCAAAGATATTTTCGGCCCGTACATTACGTACCAAAAGCGTGTATTTATCTTTATCCGGTGATATCGTAAACGGACGTTTGGTAGAAAATTCCACATGACCGCGGGTATCTTTAACATCCACTCCTAACGTTTGGGGATTGAACGAAATGGTTTTTTCAATGTAAGAAGGCACGCGTAAAATTTCCCCTAATTTATCATCACGGGCTATCACAATGCCCGAACCGATTACCGCCGCAGAAATAAGTTCCTGCGGTTCTTGTTTCCGGTTGGCGTACAAAGCCATTTTTACTTCTTGCGATTGGGTGGAAGGCATCAGGTGCACGATGGGCTGTTCCAAGCGGGAATAAAACAGGTAATCAATGCTTTTATCGCCAAATTCTTGTTGGTAGGCAGCTACTTTTTTAGCCAACGTTTTATTTTCCGGGTCCAACCCGTACAGCGTAGCGTAATACTGCCACGCCGGCAAATGATTTTTTTCTTTCTCGGAAATTTTAGCAATCAGTTCTGCCGCGGCATAATTTTTTTCATCATGAGAAAGCGCTTGTTGTAAAAATACAGGTGCTAATTTTTTACCGTTTTTAGTTTCGCTCGCTATCCGCCCGAGCATATACGACACGAATGAAATTACGTACGGATTAGACGTATAAAGATATTGCAGTTCTGCCGCCGCTTTTTCTTTACGACCGCCAAAATACCACGCCAACGCGTCCCCCAACTTAGCCGAAGAGACATATTCAAAATCGGCCGTTAGGTAAAATAAATCTTCAAAAGCTTTGTGCGCTTTTTTGTATTTACCCGCGCTTAACAGCAGCCATCCGTGGGTAAGTTGGATAAAAGGATCGTCGGGATTTAAGGTGCCGGCCCGCTCTATGTAATGAAGCGATTGTTTGATTTGTCCGCGTTGCATGGCTAATACCGCCAACTCCAAATTAGCGGCGGCCGCTACCTGCGGTTGCGAATCATTTTCATAAGATTTTAAGGCGATATAGCACTCGTCACTGCCCGTGGCAACGCATTTTTTGGTAAGGGCAGCAATTTCGTCAGGCAACGTATAATCTAAAACCGTTTTGTATAACACCGCTTGATTAAGGTTC
Organism: Elusimicrobiaceae bacterium; assembly: GCA_017646765.1. GTDB lineage: Bacteria > Elusimicrobiota > Elusimicrobia > Elusimicrobiales > Elusimicrobiaceae > Avelusimicrobium. The sequence continues at coordinate 19,820 of JAGCMD010000042.1, forward strand.
CCCTCAAAACGGGCCGCAGACAACGCCGATTTGGTTACCGGTTGGCTGGCGTCGTTGGTTGTTACCGTCACAGACCCGGCGGGATCTGCCGGTTTATCGGTTGTTTGGCCGTAGGCAAACCCCAGTAAAGAACAAACTAAAAAAGCACCCGAAATCACTCTTTTTTTCATATACAAAATTATACCAAAAAAGCCGTCGGTACGCGGAACTCTTGAAGCACCGGGTGGGGCCGGAGGGCCTAGGTCCAAAAGCCCCCGCCGTTTAGGTCTAAAGACCCTTGAGCAGCCGCCGGATGACTTGATATGATTAGTATGAGGTATGTTTATAACAAAATCAGCACTGTAAATTTTATCGGAGCAACTATGAAAAAAATTATATTAGCCGTTTTGTTGTTAGCCGTTGGAATTATATTTCCGTCTTATGTAAGGGCGCAAGCACTCATTGAAGCCATTGAAGCGGGAAATAACGAAGCGGTTTGCACACTTCTTGAAAACGGAGCCGACCCCGAAGAAACAAATGCACGCTTTGAAACGCCTTTAATGGTAGCTTCCCGAAAAAACAATATAGAAGCGGCCGAACTTCTCTACGAGTACGGGGCAGATGTAAACGCAACCACACGAAATAATCCCGCCGTAATTATAACCGCTTCTATGATGGGACGCTACGAAATGGTAGAATTTTTAATCAGTAAAGGCGCCAACGTAAATGCGAAAACTCACGCCGGCAATAGCGCTTTGATGTATGCGGCCCGTTATGGCTACATGGATATTATGGTCCTGCTTATCTCCAACGGCGCGGATGTGCGGCCGGTTGATAATCAAGGGTTTAATGCCCTGCAAATTCTCAAAAAATCAAAATACGTGGAAGGGGAAGAACCCCCATTTTACTCCCCGTATTACAGGCAATAAAACGCGGCTCTTGCCGCGTTTTATTTTTCCCAGCTGCCTTCCCAATATTCAAAACCTTGAGATTCTAAACCTTTACAAATTGTGCGTCCTACGTTCGTGTAAAAAGTGCTGCAAATACATCTCCACTTATGCTCCGTGGAAGATGAACGGTTACAATTTAAACCATATAATCCGCTTCCATTAGCCCCTTCATTCCTGCGACGAACCGGTATAGTGCAAGAACCGGAAGTACAGTAAGCCCTATACTCAAAAAATTTACTTTGCCATGTCTCATACATATCCTGCGCACCTACTTCGCTGCCGGGGATATCAACCGAAGTAAAATTTTTATAGAGCATTAGACCGGGAGGATATCCTCCGTTTTCTAACAAATACATCTCCATTTGTTCCCTCATAGTAGAGATATTAGTTAGCGCTTCGGCCAATCTGCTTTTTTCCACCGCTTTTTGATATTGCGGCAAGGCAATCGCCGCAAGTATTCCAATGATTAAAACTACCACCAGTAGTTCTATGAGCGTAAAGCCCTTTTTACAACCATTATTCTTCATTTTAGTTCTCCTTGTTTAGATTTCCTACAAAATTATTAAAACAAAAAAAAAAAATAAGTCAAGGCTTTTTTATACTTTTCTGCAAACAGAAAAGTAACAAAAGATTTCCCGCCCAAGGGCACCACAAAAAGCACTCAAAATGGGAA
>JAGCMD010000043.1 GCA_017646765.1 Elusimicrobiaceae bacterium
AGTTTCCGGTCTAATAAACCCCACCAATTTAAGTACGGCGCATACTCTTTGCGCGTTTGAAAATACGTCGCTCCGACGACACTATCAAACCCGGCTTGTTTGAACAAAACATTTTCGCTCATATACGTTTCGTTGGCACCGCGTAAAAACGCCGTGTGAAAACCGCGCTCTTTAAGCATGCGTACAAACGATACGGGGTACTCATTTTCCACCACTTCGCGCACGAACGGGTGCGACGTAAAAATAACCGTCAGCCCGTATAACGTGGAAAGCGACACGTGGCGCAATGAGGCCGAGGGATAATTCTCGTACAATTTATCTAAAGGCGCGCTAGCGTCGGCGGGAATATTGGGGTTAAAGTGGTGCATGTATTTGTTGGAAAGCGACTCGCTGGCAATTAAAATCACGCGGTTGTAATTTTTGCCAACGCCCGTATTCTTGGCGGAAAACACATTGTATTTATCGGCGAGCTCGGCGGTGTGTTCGTCCAAACTAAAAAGCGCCGGGGGCGTTTTAGCGCGCACCGTTTGCCACGTATACACCAGAGAGGGGGGGAGCATATAAGAGGTATAAAAATCATCCGGCGCGGGCAGTAATTTAAGCGGCGTCCACGTCATTAAGAGTAAAAATCCGGCCAAACACACCGCCGCGCGGCGTAGCGTTTCTTTGGCGGGTGTGGGGGTAAAAAACCGGCGAAAGACAAAAAAGCAAAATAAAAATACAAGCACAAAATACGTTAGTAGCCGCCAATCGGTCATAAAATTATAATCGCCGCCTTGCACGGTATCTAAATACTTGGCACCAAACCGCTCGCGAAAATAAATGAGCAGCACAAAATCGGCCGTCATCATAAAATAATACACAAATCCGATAAAAGACAACACCCACTTGTTTTTAATGCGAAGCAAATTCAAAACGGCCAGCCCAAACCCCAAGAAACAAAACTCACACAAACCTTTAACAAGAGTAAGCGAAACGGCATTAGCCACGGTTAAGCGGTCTAATTGGTGCAAGCCGAACAGCCCCAACAGCACCGCCGGAACAGATAAAATAAGTAATAATTTCCACTGCGTTTTAAAAGAAGTCAAAAAGGGTTTTAGTATATGTGTCATCTGTTTTACACCTTCTTATTTTGATATAATTATTATATCTTATTGAGGACCTACACTGCCCGGCCCGGTCTTGGTGGCCGGCGGGGGTGCAGCGTAAATCACATGGAAAACAACGAATTAGAAGTAAAACGCCACTCGTGCGCTCACATTATGGCACAGGCGGTGCAACAATTATTCCCCGGTACGAAACTCGGTATCGGGCCGGCCATTGAAAATGGTTTTTACTACGATTTTGATTGCCCCAAACAATTCACGCCCGAGGACTTAAAAACCATTGAAACTAAAATGAAAGAAATCATCAAAGCGCGCCAACCGTTTGAGCGCAAAGAGATGAGCAAGGCCGAGGCCAAAGAATTTTTCACCAAGCGCGGCGAAACGTATAAATTAGAGTTATTGGAAGAATTGGAAGACGGCTCCATTACCGTCTATATAAACGGCGACTATGCCGACCTTTGCCGCGGCCCGCACGTGGAACACACGGGCAAAGTAAACAGTTTTAAACTTACCACGATTGCCGGAGCGTATTGGCGCGGCGACGAAAAACGCCCCATGCTCCAGCGCATTTACGGGCTTTGCTTTAACACAAAAGACGAACTCAACGCCTACGTCAAACAACAGGAAGAAGCCGCCAAGCGCGATCACCGCAAATTGGGGCCGGAACTTGATTTGTTCAGCATTAACGACAACATCGGCCCGGGGCTTATTTTGATGCACCCTAAAGGCGGCATGCTGCGCAAAATTTTGGAAGATTGGATTAAAGACCAGAACTTAAAACGCGGGTACGATTTAGTAGTCAGCCCGCACATTGCGCGCTACCACTTGTTTGAGATTAGCGGCCACGCGGGTTTTTATTCGGACAGTATGTTTAAACCCATGGAGATTGACGAAGAAAAATACCAAATCAAACCCATGAACTGCCCGTTCCACGTGGAAATTTACAAAACGCATTTGCGCTCGTACCGCGATTTGCCCTTGCGGCTAAGCGAACTCGGCACGGTGTACCGCTACGAACGCTCCGGTGCCTTGCACGGGATGATGCGCGTGCGCGGATTTACGCAAGACGATGCGCACATTTTCTGCACGCCCGAACAAGTGGAAGGCGAAGTCAAACAGGCATTTGACTATGCCAAGCATATTTTTAAGACGTTCGGGTTTGAAAAATACGCGGTGGAACTTTCCACGCGCGACCCGGAACATCCGGAACATTTTACCGGCGACGTAAAAGAGTGGGAACGCGCGGAAAACGCCCTTAAAAAAGTATTGGAAGAAAGTAATATTCCTTATACCACCCACGCCGGGGAAGCCGCTTTCTACGGGCCGAAAATTGATATTAAAGTAATGGACGCAATCGGCCGTTTGTGGCAGTTGTCCACCATACAGTTTGATTTCAACTTGCCCGAACGGTTTGATTTGGAATATGTTGCGCCCGAAGGACGCCAACGCCCGATTATGGTGCACCGCGCGATGTTTGGCAGTATTGAGCGGTTTACGGGAGTGATTATTGAGCACTTTGCGGGGTGGTTCCCGTTGTGGCTCGCGCCGGTGCAAGTGAAAATCTTGACGCTTACCGACGACCAAATCCCGTTTGCCAAAGAAGTTGCCGCCAAAATGCGCGAAGCAGGTTTGCGGCCGGAATTAGATACGCGGCCCGAAAAATTGGGCTTAAAAATACGCGAAGCGCACATGCAACGCATCCCGTACACGGCGATTATCGGCAAGAACGAAGCCGAAAACGGCACACTGACCTTGCGTTTAAAAGACGGCACAAACACGCAACCGTTAAAAGTGGAAGATGCTATTAAACAAATGTTAGAAGAAGTCAAAACGTTTAGTTTAACAAACCTGCTTAAATAGTTTGCGCCTGACGTATTAAAACATAACCCCCGGGGGGAAAACCCGGGGGTTTTATAATTTTATATTCGGCTTATACCCAACTTACCAAACTTACTCACCTGTATTGGCCGCTGTACAAGTTCCGCCAAATTGCTGGGCAAACGCTTGACAAAGGGGTTTCCCCGTGTTATCCAAATATATAACGTCTGTTGCCTGCCACGATTGTCCATCCGGCATCCACAAAGCCCCGGCTGCATGTACTTGCGAGATATCGGTTGCCCCCGGCTCCATCCGGTATACCATAATTTGACATCCTTCCGGCCGACACTTGGTAATAAGAGCAAAATTCTTGCTATAACAAACATTATCATTGAACAAAGAGGACGTTTCGCAGGTCAATCCCTTTGTCAAATCAATGTCTAAAAGCCCTTCTTCCGCCGGGCGATTATCCTCAGTGGGTAAACCATTACTCAAAACATACGCATCAATTGCCCGTTGCGCATTGCCCACCCACGTTAAAGCCTCTGCGGTGCGTGCTTTTTCTACTGCTTTTTGGTATTGCGGCATGGCGATAGCGGCAAGTATGCCAATGATTAAAACTACTACGAGCAATTCTATGAGCGTAAAGCCCTTTTTACAACCATTATTCTGCATTTTATTTCCTCCAAACTAAATTTCCTACAAAAACATTAAATCAAAAAAAAAAAATAAGTCAATAGAAATTTTAGGTGTACTTTTTCTGACGTCAGAAAAAGTAACCAAAAAGAACGCCGCCCAAGGCACCACAAAAAGCACTCAAAACGGGAAATTTTTTAAACTCGCTATCGCTCAAACATAAAAAATTTCTTGTCCGTTTTGACGCTTTTTGTAAACGGTGCAAAAGGGCGGGGTTAACAACAAACAGCACAACAAGGAAACGGTCCATCAAATAAAGATGTCATTCCCGAATAACCAAAGCCGTCATCCCGGACATAAAGACAAAAATATCCCCCGGTTACAAATAAACTGCCACGGGCTCCCGCCTATGGTTTCCACGGGTAGTATAAAACCCCCGCGCGGGGCGGGGGTGTAGAAGTAGTTACTTATTTTTACTTGGCTTGCGGCTCAGCCGGAAGTTCTCCTTGCGGGGCCTGCATATCGGCTTGGCCTTTTCTCGGGCCGAACTTACCGTGTTTTTTACCGAATTTGCCTTTCGGGCCGCCTTTGCCGAATTTCGGACCTTGAGGGCCGTTCATACCGGGGCCGAATTTACCGTCGTGCCCGGGGCGTTCAAAAAGGACCTTTACATCTCCTTTGGCTTCAATAAGTTCGTTGGTCTTTTTTTCCACCCACGCTTTCTTACCATCGGCAGATTTTTCTTCTTCCAAGCGGGCTTTCATTTCTTCCAGCCGCTTGGCAAATTTATCTAATTGTTCCTCTTTGAACTTTAATTGTTCTTCGTGGATTTTTTCCACTTCCGTAGCAATCTCTGCTTTTTTGGCGTCCTGTTTTTTGCCTTTGAGTTTGCCGTACTCTTTAACGAGTTTTTCCATTTTCTCTTCGGTGGCTTTCATTTTAGCGCGGTGTTCCTTCTGCGCTTTTTTAAATTCACCTTTTTTATCAGCCGCCACAACGGTTTTTTCCGCTTGGGCAGGAGCCGCAATTTCTTCGGCATAAGCCGGTACCAATAACATCCCGGCCAGTACTGCTAACATCAGTTTGCTCTTCATAGGTTGCCTCCTAAAAATAATCTTCCATATCGGTTAGTTCCTGCGCAAACGCCGCATATTCGTCGTCTGCGGAAATATTCATATACGCCACTAAATCGTGTGCGTTAAACGCTTGGTGCGCGGGCAGATACATCCACACAAAGGCCCCGCACGCGGCCGCGGCAATACCCGCCAACTCCCATTTAAATTGCGCCCAAATTGATTTTTTGCGCGTCGTGCGGGCAAACAGTTGAGTAATCACGCGCTCGGGCACGGCGGGGGGAGTTAGTCCCTCGTCCAACTTCGCCAAAAACTTCAGCTCCGCTTGGCACGCCGGGCACGTTTTAAGGTGTTTTTCAAACGCGGCTTTGTCTTGTGCTTTTAACTCGCCCGCGGCGTATAACAAAACTTGTTCACACGGTTTCATAGCGTTTCTCCTTGCGCAGTTTGTTCCATTAACTGCCTGATTTTTTTAACGGCGCGGTGGCAATCGGCCAAGACTGTTCCCAAAGGCCTGCCCACGGTATCGGCAATTTCCTGGAACGATAAAAACTGCCGCAAGTAAATCATTTCCCGTTGGCGGGGGGACAACTGCTCTATCGCCTGCCGGACACTTTCCTGAAAATCTTGCCACGTTAAGTCGTCCAGCACCGGGCGGGAATTGTCCGCCACCGTTTCCTGCAAATACGCGTTTCCTTCATCGTCTGTCTGGTCCAAAGACACGGTATTTTTGTGATCGCGCCAATAATTTAATACTTTGTTGCGCGCCGCCAAAAACAGCCAGGCTTTAAATTTGCCTTCCGCCTTGTATGTTTTGGCGTGTTTAAAAACCGAAATAAACACGTCTTGAAACAAATCTTCGGCGGTACTTTCATCTTTCACCAGCGAAAGAATATATTGATACAGCGAATTTTTATACCGCAATACCAACGTCTCAAACGCCTGGTTGTTACCTGCACAAAACGACGCGACCAGTTCGTCATCGTTTTGCATATTATCTATGGAGTCCATATATATATAACCCAAAAGTAGAATTTTTATTGCACTTTTATTGTATAAAAAAATTCCCCCGGTTGATAAAGCGGGGGAAAATAAATACCAAAGCAGTTCCGCTTTTATTCGTAGCGCAAGGCATCAATCGGCGTAAGTTTAGAGGCTTTATACGCCGGATAAAACCCGAAGAAAACACCCGTGGCGGCGGAAAACCCGGCAGATACCAGCACCGCCCATACGCTCAAACTGGCCTGCAAGGACATATATTTAGCTACAAACAGCGTAAATATAATTCCCAAAATTATTCCGATTAGCCCGCCCATACACGAAAGCGTAACGGCCTCCCCCAAAAACTGCATGCGGATGTTCCAGCTCGTCGCGCCGATAGCCATGCGGATGCCGATTTCGCGCGTGCGTTCCGTCACGGAAACAAGCATAATGTTCATAACCCCGATACCGCCTACGATGAGCGAAATCGCGCCGATAACTCCCAAAAATAAACTAATCGTGCTGGCGGTACTTTTGGCTTGCTCCACAAACGAGGCCATATCGTCTAATTGGAAATCGTCCTTGCCCAGCGGGTGGATGCGGTGCGTGTTGCGCACCGTGTTAGAAATATCCACCTTCATATTTTCAATGTTGTCAAAATCGGCCACTTTGATAACTACCCGGTCCAGCGCGCGGCGGTTACTGCTGCCGCCAAATCCGCCGGAACTCATTTTGACTTTACCCGTCGTATACGGGATGAGTGCGCCTTCATCTATGTTAAATCCAAAACCGGTAGAGCCTGTTTTTTTGGTAATGCCTACGACCGTAAAAGGGATGTTATCCAGTACCACCGTTTTATTGAGTGGGTCTACATCGCCAAAAATCGTTTTAGCCGACGTAGCCCCAATGACCATTACCTGCCCGTAGTTGGTAATTTCGCGCTCGGTAAATTCGCGCCCCTTTTCCACCTGCCAATCATACGCCTTAAAGATATCGGTATCGGTAGCCAGCACACTTAAACCGACGCTTGTGTTTTTGTATTTTACTTCAAAACTTTTTTGGATATACGGCGCTACGGCATCCACCCCGGGCACTTCGCGGATAGCCTCCACATCGTCCATGGTAACGTCTTTGGGGGAAGAAATGCTTTCGTCCAGATCCCACGGTTGGCGCAAAAACAAAATGTTCGTACCCATATTGGAAAAACGGTCCGTAATGCTTTTTTTGGTAGCCGCCCCGACGGCAAGCACCGTAATCACCGCCGACACGCCGATAATAATACCTAAACTTGTCAACGCGGCGCGCATTTTGTTGGCGAAAATTGATTTTAAGGAAATTTTGAAAATGGCTACAAAAGAATCCCACATATTATTTCACCTCGTCGCTGATTTTTTGGCCGTCTTTAAATTTAATAAGCCGCGAGGCATACTCGGCAATATCCGGCTCGTGCGTAATGAGAATAACCGTCTTTCCCATTTCTTTATTAAGCCGCGTGAAAAGTTCCATGACTTCAATACTCATTTTGGTATCTAAGTTTCCGGTTGGTTCGTCGGCAAAGATAATCGGTGCATCGCACACCAAACTGCGCGCAATCGCCACGCGCTGCTGTTGACCGCCGGATAGTTGATTAGGCAAGTGGTAAGCGCGTTGTTCTAATCCCACGGCTTTTAAAGCCGCCAGCGCTTTTTCACGTCGTTCACGCGCAGGGGTATGGTTATAAATCATAGGCAATTCCACATTTTCAATAGCCGTCGTGCGCTTAATTAAGTTAAAACCTTGGAACACAAAGCCGATTTTGCGGTTTCTAACGCCGGCCAGTTTGGATAAATCGGTGGCCGTAACGTCTATTCCGTCAAGCATATAGGATCCGCTGGTCGGTTTATCTAAGCAACCTAAAATGTTCATAAACGTGGACTTTCCCGAACCCGACGGTCCCATAACTGCCACGAACTCGCCCTTGTCAATGGACACGCTCACACCGTTAAGCGCGCGCACTTCCACGTCGCCAAGTTTGTAGATCTTGTATAAATTTCGCGTATCAATCAGTGCCATAGGCGGCTCCTGTTTTTAGCGGCGTCGGTTGCCGCCACCCATCCGGGGCGGTGCGCCAAAAGCGGTGCCGGCAGCCGCTTTCAAATTATTTTCCCCGACTATGACCATATCTTTTTCTTGGATATTACCCGAAACAATTTCTGTGGTTTTAGCGGCAATAATACCAATGGTTACGTCCACGCGCTCGGGTTCTTTACCGCGCTGCATTTTCCACACGCCGGTGTTTTCATACGTTTTTTTGTTGGAAGAAGGGGAAAAACGTAACGCCTCGTTGGGCACGGTCAAAACATCTTTTTTCTCTTGCGTAAAAATGGTCATGGTGGCCGTCATACCGGGTTTTAAACGCAAGTCTTCATTATTAACGTCCACAATTACCGTATACGACGTGCTTCCGCTGGCCGAAGAAGACGTATCCACGTAGTTGGTACGAACTTGGCGCACGGTACCGTTAAATTTTTCACCCATGTAACCGTCTAACGTAAATTCGGCACGTTGCCCGGCTTTGATTTTGACGATATCTGCTTCGGATACTTTTGCCTCAATTTGCATCTTGGTTAAATCTTGCGCTACTACAAACAACTCCGGCGTGGAAAACCCGGCGGTAATCGTTTGCCCTTCGCTGACTTTGCGCGTGAGTACCACGCCGTCAATGGGGGAAACGATTTTGGTATTGGAGAGGTTTTTCTCGGCGGTATCTACGTTGGCTTGTGCGCGCACCACGCTGGCTTGCGCGGAATTGAGCGCACTTTTGGCGTTAGCGTACGAGAGCTCGTGCTCTTCCAAATTTACTTTGGAAACATAATTCTTCTTATATAATGTTTCGTAACGCTCGTAGTTTTTCTTGGCTAAACGGTAAGATACTTCGGCCGATTCCAAACTTTCTTTGGCCGAAGAAAGGCTGGCTTTGGCTTCGGCTAATTGCGCCAAAATTTGGGTTTGGTCAATCACGGCCATCAAATCGCCTTTTTTGACTTCGCTGTTGTAGTCCACGTAAATTTTTAAAATCTCGCCGGACACAAGCGCACCGACTTGCGTGGTATTGACGGGGTTAATCGGGCCGGACGCTTCCACCATATCCACAATGTCGCCGCGTTTAACGGGCGCCAAGCGGTATTGCGGCATAGGGGCAGATTTCAAAAAATGCCCTTTTATCCACCATACAACCGCCAACAAAATTACCAGGATAATGAGTTTTTTCCACCAACTCATATTCCAAAATCCATGCCAGATATTGATTAGTATTTGTTTCATATTAATTTGTCCCCATTGCTTGTTTTAAATCGGCCACCGCCGACGCGTAATCATAGCGTGCAGTCAGCAAACTCAACTCGGCATCCGTGTAGGAAACTTCCGCGTCTTTGAGTTCAATAATATCTCCAATGCCTTCATTGTAGCGGCCTTTGGCCAGGTCCAAATTTTCCTTGGCCTTGGTGACGTTAAGTTCGGCTATCGGCACGCTTTCGGCCGCTTCCTGCATGCTGATATACGCGCTTTGTACTTCTAAGAAAACGTCGTTTAGTAAACTGCGGTTGGAATTGTTAATCCGCTCCAAATTCAGCCGCGCCTGTTTGACGCCGTTATAGGTTTTAAACGCACTGAAAAGCGGAATCTCCACCGCCGCCAACAACCGGGTTTCTTCGTTATCTAAATGTAAATCTTCGTCGTATTTATTAAACCCGGCAGAAAAAGAAAACGTCGGCAAATAAGCGGCTTTGGCCTGATTTACTTTCATCTGACCGACTTGCGCTTTGGACTTGGACGCCAGCACATCCGGCCTATTTTCGTAGGCGGTTTTGACAGCTTCGTCAAAAGAAATATCCCACGTATCTATGCCTTTTACTTGGCTGACCGTAAGTTGTTTGGGCGTGGTAATACCCATAACATTAGCCAAATTGGCCGAAGTACTTTTGACTAAATTTTGTGCGCGGATGAGACGCAATTTTTCGTTATTTAAGTTTACTTCCGCCGTGGTTACGTCTACTTTAGGGCGTAAACCTTGCTTGTAAAATTCAGAAGTGCGGTCGTATTGTTCTTGGTATAAATCACGTGATTTTTGGCGGATATCCACCGCACGCAAGGCCGCCGCCAACGCATAGTACGCACGTTTAACATTGCGGGTAATTAAATTAACTTGATTATTCAAATCAAGTTGGGCTTGTTCTAATTGTAACTTTTGTATTTTAACGGTACGCACTTTATCGGTAATGCCGCTAATAGACCATTGCGCTTGCACCGATACATTAGAGGAGCCGTGATCGGACGTAGACCGCCCTTCGGGGTTGGAAACCGTATATCCCTGCGAGGCCGTTGCTTTGGCGGTAGGTAAAAACTCGCCTTTGGCTAAATTGACTTGAATTTGCGCCTCTTGTACGGCAAGTTGCGCGCTGACGGCTTTGGGGCTGTGCGCCAGTGCAATACGGATGCAATCTTCCACCGTAAGCGTGCCGGAAAGAAGTTTATCCAACTCCTCTTTTTGGGCGGGCGTTAAACGCAACGGATCAATATCCGACTATTTGGCATCTTGCGCATATAATCCGGACGACGGAAACAAAACATCC
>JAGCMD010000044.1 GCA_017646765.1 Elusimicrobiaceae bacterium
CCGGGGGGAAATTGTGGTATATGACGAGCCGGGAAAACAACGCGAGTTGCAGGAAGTCTTTACGCACGGACTGACGCATATTTTTACGCAGCAATTTTTTGACAGTCATAAAACCGGTCAGATTATGACGCCTACCTGGTTAGACGAAGGATTGGCCGTTTTTATGGAAGACCAAACTTCCGGCAGCCGGGGCGGGCCGTGGGCAAACGATTTAAAATATTTAAATTTGCAACGTGATCCGGCCCAAATGTCTCCGGCGGCGATGTCGTCGTCAACCTCTATGTTTGGGTCTTCTTTCGGCAGCAACCGGCTGAGTAAGAAGAAAGGCGGAAAGCCGGTGTATCTCGTGCCCTTTGAGGCTTTTATGAACGAAGGTTCGTTGCCTTCGGCCGAAGCCAATAATAAAGTGCAAGATTGGTATTTACAGGCGTACGCTATGGTGCGTTTCTTGCTCAACCCGGCGGGCGGCTCCAGCCCGTCTAACCGGATGCAGTTTGAGCAATTTACGCGTCTGGTGGCTCAAGGCGAACCTAAACGCAATCCCTCTACCGGATTCTTGGTTAAAGATGCTAAGGGAAAAACGGTGTATGACCCCTATTCGGTGGAAAAGGCTTTGGGGCGTGCCTATCGCTACGGCAGTATTGGAAATTTTGAAGATAACTTTTGGCAGTGGTTGCAAAGTCGTTAAAAAATATTTTTTATGAAGAAAAGAACCCCCGCCTCTAGAGGCGGGGGTTCTTACTGTCATCAAGTAAAATTTATTTCTGTTGGCTTTCGGCCACTTTCATATTTTCCAACTCTTGAATCAAGCTTAATAACGTGGGTTGTAACTTGGTTACATACTCTTGTTCAAAAGTAGCTACCCGTGTTTCCATACGGGCGAGCTGTTTGGAAAGTTCACTGTTGTTTTTATCGTAACCGATTTTCATTTCTTCCAACCGATATTGTAGTTCCTTGAGTTTTTCCTTTAAATCGGCCACTTCTAACGAGGCCGTCCCCGGCAAGGCATTGAGCACCGCCGCGCGGGACTTAAATGCCGGTTGCGTAGCCCGTGCGGAAATGGTTGTTTCTTCCACTTCCGGGTCAAAATCTGTCTCGCAAGCAAGCGCCGCACGGTACTTGGCCGTAAAAACAAAAAGCAATACAAAACAAATAATAAATCCGCTGAGTTGTAAAATAATCGTAGTATTTAGCATATTCAAATCATACCATATTTTAAAATAATGTGTTGGGTTATCTGCGTTTTACTACCACAAAACTGGCAAAAAACACCGCCGCGTATAACGCGCACGAAATCAGTGCACGCCCCCAAGAGCCAAAACCCGGGCCCCATAAATAAATGGCTCCGCCCAGTAAAATAAACGCTACGGCACCTGTTATATTCCATTTAAGATACATACTATTTAATCACCGTTCCCGTCCGGCCTGTTTGATAATATACAATGCGTATTTCCACGCCTTTTTCTTTAGCTAACCGTACTGCATCAGGGTGTAAAACACTGGCACCGTTTAAGGCCAATTTATACATTTCATCAAAATCAAGCACTTCGTATTTTTGGGCTTTTTGGTCTTTGTTGGGATCGGCCGAATATACGCCGTCCACATCTTTTATCATTTCCACGTGCTGCGCGCCCAACTGCGAAGCTAAAAATACAGCTGACACATCGGAGCCGCCGCGCTTTAATGTGGTAATTTCTTTATTTTCACCGATACCTTGGAAACCGGCCACAATCGGTATATGCCCGGTTTGAATTTCTTTTACCAAGCGGTCGCCTTTGAGTGTTAAAATGTCCGCTCCGGTATGGGTGGCGGTGGTAATCAGCCCAATTTGCGAGCCGGTAAGGGATACCGACGGCACTCCGCACGCCCGCAACGCAATGGAAAGAAGCGCCACACTGACGCGCTCTCCGGTGGTAATAAGCATATCCAACTCACGCTTATCGGGGTTTGCGGCAATGCTGTAGGCGTGGTCCAACAAAACATCGGTCAAATTGCCGTTGGCAGAGGCCACGACTACCGGAGTGAATCCGTCGTCGTAACGTGATTTTATCAGTTGGGCGGCTAGAAGTAATTTTTGTTTATTGGCCAGCGTATTGCCGCCGAATTTCATTACACAAATTTTTGTCATACTTAATCCCATTGTTCGCGCAATTTTTTAATGGCCTTTTTTACTTCGGGCTTGAGTTTGGGGTCTACTAAATCAATAAACAATTTGCCGTCTAAATGGTCTACTTCGTGTTGAAAAGCCTTGGCCAGCAGCCCGCGTGCGCGTTTGGTTTGCTGTTTGCCGTTTTCGTCTATGTATTTAAGGGTTACGTCGGTGGCGCGTTTGACTTCGGCCCATAACCCGGGCAAAGAAAGGCACCCTTCCTCTTCTAATTTTTCGCCGTTTTTAGCCACAATTTCCGGGTTGATAATTACGTAACGCGTCGGCGGGTCTGTATCCTCTTTGCCGGGCAGCAAAATAACCGCTAAGCGCAAAGGCAGGCCGATTTGGTTGGCCGCCAACCCTACGCCGTGAACAGCAAGGCACGTTTCTTCCATGTCTTTGAGCAATTGCGGCAACTGCGGAGCAATTTTCGCAAAATCAACCGGTTTTAACTTTTGGCGTAAAATGGGTTCGCCGTATTTAGTGACACGTAAAATAGCCATATAAAGTATTGTATCATTTCGCTTATCAGACGCGCAAACTATGGCTGGGGGAACGCAAGGACGTAAAAAAAGTTTCACTCTCACGTGAAAAAAAGCTAAAATACTTACAATGAACGATACCGATTTGCAACCATTGTTTTTAGAATTTTCCGCCGGGAGAGCACCCTCTAAACAAGATTTTAATGCCTCGCGTATGTTCTCGCTTTTAGAAGATCCTTTCAGTGTGTGGTGTTCTTTTCACGCCCCGCAGGAAGAAGCCGTGCCGGAGCCCAACCGCTACGAGACACTTAAAATCCGTACCGACCGCCACACCCGTGATGAATGGATAAAACAAGAATTTCCTAAGGTAGTTTTTATATCGGGGGAGACCGAAACAGACCGTTTTAAAAATACGTTGGCCGCTATGGCAAGCGGTGCCGAAGCAATTGCCAACTGTGCTTTATGGGATTTGCCGCAATCAGTTTACGGAAGTGTAAATTTGCTTGTACGCAACGACGAGGCACCTAGCCGTTTTGGTTCGTATCATTACCAAATTTATCAATTTAAACGGGCGCATGACTTAAAGGAACATTATGCGTTGCAAGTTAGCTTGCTCAACCGTGTCTTGGGGGCTATCCAGCAATTTACCCCGGCTAACACGCATGTGTATTTGAAGCACGGACGGGTGGAAGTGCCGTACCAAACGCACTTACCGCGCTTAGAGCGCGAGTTGGAATTTTGGCGTGCGATTCGCGACGGAAAAGCCCGGCCCGAAGCCCACAAGCCGCCTAAAGCGGCCGGCGCACCTTGGCGCGTTTATGCCAACAAAGTGGTGGCACAAAGTAAAGATTTGCTGATGCTGCCCGGGCTAAATACCGAAATGCGCCAATGCCTCAAAATTAACGGGATGTTTTCTACCGACGATGTGGCGCGGACCGATTTGCATAAATTGCAAGAAATTTTGGAAGAGCCGCACGCTACGAATTCTTATTACAACGCGCAGGCTTATTTGTATAACAAACCGGTTTTGCGCGAAAAAGGGCACTTCCCTCCGCCGGAGAAAAAATACAATTTATATTTTGATTTTGAAGCGACGGAGACATTTACCAAAGACAGCGTCTCGTTTGTTTATTTAATCGGTATTTGGGATAAAGAGCAAAATAAATATGTCAGTTTTGTAGCCAAAACGCCGCAGGAAGAATTGGGAATTTTTGAACAGTTCTATGATTATGTGAAAGATTTTGCCCACACGGCTTTGTATCACTGGACGGAATACGAAGTAAAAAAGATGAAAAAATTGGCGGCGGAAAATCCGTCTGCCGCTGTGAAGTTAAACGCGCTGTGCGGAATTTGTTACGATTTAAAAGTAGCCGTCAACAAGGCGTTTTATTTGCCGGCACCGAGTTTTTCGCTTAAGGCTGCCGCCCCGGCATTTGGATTTAATTGGCGGCAAGATGATTGCGGAGCTATGGACAGTATGGTCTATTTTACCAACTGGCTCAAGACCGGCAATGATGAACTTTTGCAAAAAGTGCTTATGTACAACGAAGATGATTGTAAAGCCATGTTGTACTTGGAAGACAAATTGAAAGCGGCCGAAGTATTGGAGTTAAAACCATGAAGAAGGAATTTATTATATTGCAAGAAGCGTTGGAAAAAGCCGCGGCAGTAGTTAAACGTAAGTTTGGCAAGGTCGGCTACGCGCTAAAAGGTAAGGCCAATTTGGTCACGGTTGCCGACGTAGCCAGCCAAAAAACAATTTTAACGCTTATTAAAAAACATTTTCCCACCCACGATTATATGGCCGAAGAAGACGGCACGAAGTTGTCCGGTTCCGAATATCTGTGGGTGATTGATCCAATTGACGGCACGACTAATTTTGCCCACACATTGCCGCAATGCAGTATATCCATCGCGCTTTTTTACCGGGGAACGCCCGTGTTAGGCGGTGTAAAAAATCCGATTACCGGGGAAACTTTTTTAGCCCAAAAAGGCAAAGGCGCTACCCTAAACGGGAAAAAAATTCATGTTTCTAAAACCGCCCGGTTAGATCAATCACTACTTGTAACCGGCTTTCCGTACGATCGGTTTAAGAATATGTCGGAACTGTTAACACGGTTGGGGCGGTTTTTAGAGACTTGCCATGGGGTGCGCCGGTTGGGGTCGGCGGCATTAGATTTGTGCTGGGTGGCTGCCGGACGGTTGGACGGATATTGGGAACAGGCCCTGCGCCCGTGGGATGTGGCGGCCGGAACACTTATTTTGCAAGAAGCCGGGGGAAAAGTAACAAACTTTACCGGAAAACCTTTTGAAAAAATTCAAGATTACGGACAGACGTTGCTGGCCAGTAATGGAAAAATTCACTCGCAGATGTTTCGTCTTATCAGAGAAACGAGCTCTGTAAGGAAAAAGCCGCGTTTGTCCGAAGCTAATAGAAAAATGAAACGAGGTCCTTATGCCGCTTAGTATTGTAAAACAGTACAGTGTGTTTTTAGTTAACGAGCCCGGCACGCTTAAAAACGTAGCCGAAATTTTGATGCGCGAAAAAGTAAACATTATTGCTTTGTCGCAAGGCGTACATTACGACGCTGCAACCTTCCGTCTGGCCATTACGCACGACCAGGAAATCAGCCATATTTTAACACGTGCAGGATTTACCAGTGTTAAAACAGAAGCGATTTGTATTGAAACAAAAGACCGCCCGGGACTTATCTTGGATATCAGCTCGGTATTAACGAAGCAAAATATCAATATCGCGGCGATTTACGGATCCGTCACTTCCGACGGGCAAAGCCGCTGGATAGCTATTGTAAATAACATCACTAAGGCCTTTAATGCCTTGGAAGAATCAGGTTTATTTAACTGATAAATGTAAGTAGTTTTGTTACGCAAATAAAGACCCCCGGGCTTTGGGCCCGGGGGTGATTTTTAACAGATGTTTATTGGTACAAAACCCAAGTGCGGGACTTACGCAGCCAAACATTAAAGGGATCATCCTGCGGGCGGTTCCTCCACGTGGCGGAAATCATCTTGGCCAGTTCGGCTTCTTTAGCTTCTTGGATCGTATAATTTTGGGGTGCAATTAAAATTCCTTTTCGGTAGATTTTTAGCCGAGGCCATTGCCCCTCATTTTTTTCAATAAACTGTTCAACTTTTTGTTTGAGCTGTTGTGAAGTTATGTTTGTTCTACCTGAAGTGCTTTCCCAAAGCTCAATCAACGTTTGATACCCCGGATTGCTGGGGTCGCCTTCTCGTAACGCGGTGGTAATTCTTTGATAAAGTTTCTTTTCTGCTTTTTCCAAAACGGATAAATTCCTCAATCTTTCGGTAATGTTTCCGCGCGGTCGGCGAAAATTTTCGGCGATATAGTCCGATAATTCCCGAGTCAATCTGGCAAAATTAAAAAAGAGCTCTTCTTGCGGTTGTTCTTTTGGTTCCGGTTTGGTTTTATTGGGGGGTGTTTTCCGCATAGTTCGTATACCGCGGATAAGCGCGTCGTGCCTATCACCGGTGCTAAGAATTTCACTGATCCGAATAGCCAACCAATGTTCTTCCAATTCTTGCTGGGACAGGTTAGGCAAATCGGCTTTTAGTTTTCTGTGCGGATTTCTGTTATTCTCATTTCTGAAGGCACTAAAACGATTAAAAATTTGTTCCGGGGTTTCTAACGCGGACAAAATATCTCGTTCACGGTTATCTATATTTTCCTGCAGTAGAGCCTGTTCCCGTTCCAGATTGCGGTATATTTGGTTGATGGCTTGAACTTCCGGGCTGTTGGAATCATAATTGTTTAAGATGTTTTGTACGCGGGTGGCCAGTGTAGATTCATCCCGGGGGCCTTTGCCATAGCTCACGCGCGGTTTACGCTTGTTGGTTTCCACAAATTGCTGCAATTCATCCAGCGTTATCCTATTAAATGCTTGTGAAATGGAAGTAAAGGCATTTAAATTTTCAACCAGCTGCCGGCTGGACTGGGGGCAAGAACGTATGGCATCAACGCCTTGGCGTAAATCCAACCAAAAATCGGTGGTGGCGACACTGGCGTCTTCTTGCAGTAAATTATAGGGATTATATTGTTGCAACAAACGAGCCATATCTTCTGATAAAGTTACCGGTTTTTCGGCTACTTTTCTTTCTACGTCCAACTCAAGCGTGAAGTTTGTTTGATCCATATAAGCTTTGATATCCCGCCATTGTGCAGCCAATTTGACGGATTTGCCTTCGGGGGTTCTTTCTAATAACCGCATCTGGGCAAGGGTGCTTATGTCTTCGGTACGGCCTATGTTAATGAGGGCGCGCGCAGCAATTAAATCACTTATGCCGGCTAATTCCCCGTGGAAATCTCCGGCGGTTTGCACAATAGCCCTTGCATCTTGGGCGTCGCCGAAGAGTCCTAAGTCGGTGATGATCGCCATGGATTTACCCCAGTTGCGTAGGGAAAAGGGTTCGTTTCTAAGGGCTAGGAGGCGATTGCGATAGTAAAGGATAGCTCCGCGCATTTGCACATCGGAGGGTAAAAACTTTTCTTCTAATATTTGTTCGGGCAGTTCGGTTAAATAAAATTCATCTTGTCCTTTTGTTCCATACATATAAGGAGTTTGGCCCTCACCGGATAAAATTTTTTTCACGTCTTCTTTGGGAATAAAACGCTTAGCATCCGAGAATAAATCTGTTGTTTCCGGCCAGGATAATGTTGCGCGTACCGGTTCGTCCAGATTGATAGCTGCCCAACGTTCCACTTGGGCTACGCGGGAGGCGGGGGCCAGTTCGGTAACGAATTGTTTTTTAAATATGTTGATAGAACCTTTTAAACCCTTTTGGGTTTCTTCGGCTAATTTGCCAATATTCTTAACCACATTTCTCATATAAAAGCCTTGTGCAACTACGGGGGTAGCACTCGTTAAGCTGACAAGTCCTAGGCAAATTCCTATGATTTTTTTCATTTTATAATTCCTCTTATTTTAAAAATCCGCTCTTTTTCTATTGTAAAACTGTTTGAAGGCGTAACACAAGGACCAAAAGGCCTATTTTTAAGGGTATTAAAGACCTAAAAATGGAAGCGGCCTAGCGTTATATAGGCAGAAATCAGCGGGAGCCCGTACTGCCAAAGCCGCCCTCTCCGCGCGTAGTTTCGCTTAAGGTGGAGGCCTCTTCAAAAGACGGATACAGCGTCGGAAGTACAACCAGCTGGGCTACTTTTTGCCCGGCTTCAAATACAAATTCGGTATCATTCAAATTATACATACAGACAATCAATTCTCCGCGGTAGGGCGCGTCCACCAACCCGGCCATGGCTTTGATGCCTTTGCTTTCTACCGAGCTTTTTCCCCAAATGACGCCGGAAGTCTGTTCCGGCAGTTCTACGCAAACGCCCGTATGCACATGCGTGACAGCATGGGGGGGCAGCACGGTGCGGGTTAAGGCAAATAAATCGGCGCCGGAATCAGTCGGGTGCGCACGAAAGGGGAGTTTAGCTTGAGGGGATAATTTTTTTACTTTAATTACATTTGACATACATTTACTCCATCAATTTTTCAATTTGGCGCAAAGCATTTTGTGCGTAAGTTTGTTCATCAGGCGTGCCGGAATTGGCCAATGTCTTTAACGGGGCAATCAGGCTTTTAAGCAAGTGAATATCAAACGCCCGGTCCGACGAATAAGCAAACGCATCCGGGTTGGAAAGCACATTGGCCATATACGCCGCGGCGCGGGAAGCGTTGATATGGGCTTGGGTATTTTTCCCGGTGAGGTTTTGACGCAATATTTCTACGGCGTTTCCGGTCATAAAGCCCAGGGCCAGCGCGCACGTGTTCGCGTACGGGGTGGTGTATTTTTTACCAAGTCCGGCAGCCACTTCGCTTAACGTATTTTCCCGTTGGGCTGCTAATCCGGTAGCAATAGCTGCTTGCACGGTGGGAGAGGTTTCTTTTTTGGCCATTTTTAAGAGTTGCTTGGCCGAGTCGGACGAGTGCAGCGTGCCTAACCACGTGGCCGCTGCCGCACGGACTTGCTCATCCGCCGAAGCAGATTCTTTTTTGAGTGCTTTAAAAGGACTTTTTTCCGTACCGTTCAATACATTCATTGCGCGCGAAGCAAAGGCCGGATCAAAAATATAAAGGCGTACAATGTCTTGCGTGTGCGACGTATCTTGCGGCTTTATAATGGCATAGGCGGCAGCGGCATAAGCGCGCAAAACAGGGTCTTTGCCGGACAGGGCTTCTTGTAAAACGGGTGTTAATTCTTCATACACTTCACCCATAGCGGTAATAATAACGGCCGCAAAAGTTTGACGCAGCGCATCGGACGAGCGCATCAAAATACTAAAAAGAGCCGGTTGTTGGACTTTGGCAGGAGGAGTTTTAACTAAACTGGCTCCGGCGGCGAAAACGATTTCCGGATTTTTGGACGTGCGGAAAAGCTGTAACACTTTTTGGTTTTCCGCGTCGGTGCGGTTGTTCTTTTGTAAAACGGGCATCACGCGGTTTAACGCGGACGAGCCTGCCTGGGCGGTATATAAACAGCCCGCTAATAACACAATAGACAATACTAATTTTTTCATAAATATCCCCTTTTTTTAATTATACCATTTTATGAAAGAGCTATCGGGACAAGTGCTAGCCATAAACGGGAAGCAAATGGTACAATAAAATTATGAAAAAATGGTTCTTACTTTTTTTATTGGCTGTTTGTTCCTCGGTGTTATTGGCAGAGGAAGAAACATTTATGTTTATCCACCCCGGGCGTGAAACCATTGTCAATTTTCCCTCGGCTTCGTTAGGTAATACGTATACGGTGTCGTTTTTCTTGCCGGAAAAAGCGGTACCGCTAAGCAAGAATTATCCGGTAGTAGTGATGTTGGGGCTTGTGCCCAAAGATGATGCGGAGGCCGTTGCCGAGTACCAAAAAAACCATTCGGTCATTGTGGTGGGTATCAATTTTACGGAAAAAGATTATGCGGAAAAACCTACCCAAATTGAAAATTTTTTATATCGGGAACTTTTCCCCTATCTGGATACAAACTATCTGACAAAAACAGGTCCCGAAAACCGCATTTTAGCCGTCCGGGGAGAAGCCGCCGCCCAAATCGCGCTACGTACGATTGAGCATCCGGAAGTATTTGGCGCGTTGGCTTTAATGAATCCGGGCAACGTGTGGGCACAAGGTATTTTGCCGAAAGTGCGCACATTGGTTATCGGCACACAAGAAGAATTGGCCCAAACGCAAAGCGCGTTGGAGCGCGGCGGAAAAGTATACGGGCCCGATTTTGCCATGCGCTATGCTAAGCAAGGTAATGCGTGGTTTGATGGGGTAGATACGGAATATCTGTGGGCTCCGGCGGGAGAAGTGGCCGTAAAATATCTAAAGGCGGATGTATTGCGTAAAACTATTTCATTGGCGCAAAAAGAAGAAGTCGCTCTGCGTGTATGGGCCGTATTGAATAATGACGGCCTTTTCCACTATGTACCGCCCACGCTGCGGGTAAGCCCGCCCTTTTTGTTCTGGAAACCCGAAGAAGGTGTTTTGCAGGTAGTGTCGGGCGCAACTGCCGGAAAAGTGCGCATTAGTAATGTTGTGGATAAACCGGCCTTTACGGTTAAAATTAAGCTTAAAAAACAATAAAAAAGCATAAAAAACGCGGTTTTATGCAAAAAAAGAAGGACTTGTCAACAGTTTTTTGAAAAACTGTGAAAAAATCGCTTAAAAAGGAATGATTCTGTTTTATCGTCGGAGAAATTTTAAATTTCCTTGATTTTTTAGCCAAAAATGATAAGTTATCCACAGAAAAGTTAAGTTATCCACAACCAAACTTATAAAAAAGGCCGGTAGCTAAAAATGGGCCCGCTAAAAACCGCTGAAATATAGAGTAAAACCGGGGTTATCCACAAGTTATCCACAGTGTGTGGATAATTTGTATAAATAGATTTTTTAATTATTTCTAAAATTCTTTTGCTATAATAAAGCCAGGAGGAATTAGCATGAAAATCAAATCTTTTTTGTTATTATTAAGTGCCCTTACGTTGGTGGCTTGTGCTACCGGCCAGACCGAGGAAGACGAAATGACCCGCCCCCGGAAGGCGGATCCTGCCATCGCCGAGCAGAAGCAACGCAACGAAGTATTAGCCAACCAACCCGCCAAGAAGTGGGGAAAAACCAAAAAATTGCCGTCCATTACCTATGAATTTGATTCTGTGCGTCCGCCGGATAAAGCATATCCTATCCTGGATAAAATTGCCCAGGTGTTGGAAGATGACCCTACGCTCCATCTAATTATAGAAGGCCATACGGACGTCTTAGGATCTACGGAGTATAACTATTGGTTAGGGGCTTCCCGTGCTGCGGCGATGAAATCTTATTTGGTGAGCCGTGGTGTTAATGCGGAGCGCATCCGCATCCACTCTTACGGTAAAGACCGCCCGATTACGTTGGATAATTCTCCCGAAGGGCGTGAAGCCAACCGCCGCGTAGAATTTAAATTGACTACGCGCAAGTGGAGAGCTGTTTACTAATTGTTTTTGAGATAGTAAAACACACCCCCGGGTACCCCCCGGGGGATATTTTTTGTCATCTCCGAGGTTGCCCGTGCGGCAAACACTCGGGGATCTCCACTGCTTGAAATTACGTAAGGGACGGAAACAAACGGAGAGGAAATCGGGAGATGCCCGATAAAAACCTTCGGGCATGACAACTTGATTTAATAACAAACCCTAATCGTAAGACGGCGCATTACAGATTTGCGCCGTGACAGTTTTTAATAACAACATAAAACAAGAGTCATACCGGCAGGTAGTAAGCCGGTATCTCCCGCTTTTACGTACGCAAGGGACGGAAACGAACGGAAAGAAAATCG
>JAGCMD010000045.1 GCA_017646765.1 Elusimicrobiaceae bacterium
CCTGCGGTCGTGTTGTTTACGCAAAACGCCTTCGGGCCGGGCCTCGCGGTTTTTGCCTTTCGCACTTCGCCCGTGTAGCTCATGCTCAAACAAAAACATCGCTCCGGCCTTCGCCTCCCGACGCACACCCAGCAGTGGGGGTGCTCTCGCGGGCAAATTAAAAACCCCGCACAAGGCGGGGCTTTTAATTTGCGCTCGGCGGGAGTCGAACCCACATTTCCAGCTTCGGAGGCTGACGCTCTATCCATTGAACTACGAGCGCGTAATCGTCGTAAATCGTCCTTTCTATTATACCAAACTAAAAGATGCGTGACAAAAACAGCCTTATTTTTTACGATTTTTTTTCTTTTGTTTCGGATGACGTGTTGTGTCTACATTGCTCGGAAAATGATTGTCTGCCATTTGCTGCAATTGACGGTAACTATTATAAATTTTTGTTTTCAAATTAGATGAATTAACGCCTTCCCCGTAAGGGAAATACACAACTTCTACGCCTTGTTCTTTGAGATAATCGTATTTGCCGGCCCAATCGTCGCCGACCACAAATATATCAAAATGCAGTTTTTTAACTTTGTCGGCGTGATTTAAAGAGTGTTGCGGGATAACAATATCCGGCCCTTTAATAGCCTTCATAAGTGCCATGCGCTGCTCAAACGGAATAATCGGCTGCGATTTGTAAGAACACACCAGCTCGTCGGTATTAACTCCTACAATCAAAATATCACCTAAGGCACGCGCATACTCAATCATTTTTAAATGGTTGATATGAAGTAAATCAAAAGTTCCGGAAGTATATACAACAGTTTTTTTACCGATCATAGGGTCTCCTTTTGGAAAAACTAAATTAAATTTTTCGTGTTTAAATCTGCCAAAGCTTCTAACAGCCGGTCGTTATCCTGCACGGTTAAATTACCGATATGCCCAACCCGAAACAACGTGTCTTTTTGTGCCCCGCCGTTAGGACATACAAAAATATGATAACGGTCTTTTAATAATTCAAAAATGGTATAAGCCGATACGGGATGCGTAGGCGTTAGCGGCGTCAACGCATTGGATAAAGATTGTGATGTAATCTGAAAGGGAAGTCCTTTTATCTTCTTTCTAAAATCGGAAGCAAGCAGGGCGGTTCGTCGGATAATTTTATCAAAACCTTCTTGTTGCAGTTGCCGGAACCTGTAATTTAGCTGTATGAGGATAGATACAGCCGGGGTAAAAGGCGTTTGCCCTCGCAAGCCGTTTGTAAGTGCGTTTTCTAAATCAAAATACAAGGTTCGGATGTACCCGTTTGCTTTGTTATGCTTGATTAAATCTTGGCCTTCTTGCGATAGAACAATAAGCGAAATTCCCGGCGGCAAAGCCATCGCTTTTTGCGAGCCGGCAATAACGGCACACGCTCCCAAGCCGGACATATCTATATCATCCGCCAAAAAGGAACTGATAGCGTCCACAAGTAATTTTAAATGATTGCGTTTGCAAAAATCGGCCAATAGCTTTTGATCGTAAAGAACACCGGTGGAAGTTTCGTGCAGATTAACCAAAAGGCCTGTATATCCTTTTTTTTCAAAAGGCGCGAGGTGTTTTTCCGTAAGGGCCGCCCCGGCGGGTAAAACAATATCGGTATGGTTAATTGAATAAACGTCGCATAATTGGGAGAAGCGCTTTCCAAAAGTCCCGCCGTTTATCACAAGGACTTTATCTTTCGGCGTAAACAAGTTAATCAGTGCCGCTTCCATAGCTGCCGTGCCGGAGCCGGTTAAAAATACAACCCGGGAATTTGCCGGCGCCTTGATAGCTTGCAAGACCAGTTGTTCGTTTCCCAGCATAAGGGCGGAAAATTCCTGTGTTCTAAAATAAGGAATCGGCTGGGCTCCCAAAGCCAGAACTTCCGGCTCTATTTGCACCGGGCCGACGGCAAAATTTAAAAATATTTTTTGTTCCATAGTTTTCAGTATCTCAAAGATTTACCGGGACGCATGCGGTTTTTCCGTATCGTATTTATAGTTTATCACATAATTAAGAGGATTAAAAATATCATCCTTAACATAAAGAAAAGTGGAATCTTTGTCAAACACGCGGCTGCCCGAAAAATGGGATGGGTTCCAACGTAGTACGGATTCAAACAAGATAGCTCCGTTTTGTTTAGCTTGGTTGGTTAATAATTTGCCGGTGAACGGATTTTTCGGTTGGTTCACCAGCCCGGCCAAGGCCAAAAGCGGCACGTCGGCGTTAGTCATAAAAGTTTTGTCCGTCTTAAAGGGGCCCGTTGCGTTAAAATCTTTTACAAGCAGCATCGCGTTATAAGGCATCATATGTTCGTTAAATAAAAACGATTGTTCCGAGTTTCTGATAAATAAAGCTCCGTGGTCCGAAACGATAATAATGCGTGTATTATCGTATACTCCGTTTTCTTTTAAATATTGGAGAAATTTACCGATTAACAACAGAGAGGCCGCGTTGGTATGGTAGGCTTGATGGGAATAGACATCTCCCCGGAAATTATCTCCCTGGACAAATTTATCCGTCAGTTCATAAGAAGGATATTCCAAGAACGAGGAAATATCGTGTGCTAACAGATTTACCATAAAAGTAAAAGTGTTTTTTGAGGCGGTAAAATCAGTTAACCCGGGTAAAAAATGCATGATTGGATAAGCCCTTAACGTGCGCATAGGATAGGGATCTTTGCGGGTTTGGGATAAATAGTTTCCCTTATCGTACAGAAGATCCTTTAAGAAAGCAGGCATTATCCGATATAAGCTATACATAAAGCCTTGTCTTTTCTGTAGAATTTTGCGTTTGGCTATCAGGGCGGCAATCGTGGGGTGCTGTTCTATGTAGGCATCGTTATATCTTCCGTCCAAGTGTTCCCAACCGATTTGATTGCGTTTGAATAAGTCTCCGCTGTATCCCTCTTTAAAATCGGCCCAATCTACGTCCGCCACCAACGTATCAAAATTATTATTTTTAAAAATGGTGGGCAGCGTGAGTATGGCCTCGTTAAATTTATCTACTACTTTTTCGGGACGTTTATCCATTTCCGTCGGTATATATTCATATCCGCCCAGAATAGGAGGTAGCCCCAAGATGGTGTGTGAATAGTAAGAAATCGTATTGGGAAAATGGGTAAACCCGGTATATATATCCCGCAATTCGGGTTTTTCTTCAAAAATCGCAGGCAAGAACGAGCTGATGGAACGGTCCATCATCAAAACGAGGACATTTTTCCCGGTTTTGCTCAGGTGAATTTTGGGGTAAACGGTTTCCTGTTTCTCAGGATTGGAGACATATACGGCCATTAATTTGCCGCAGTTGAACAAACTTAGCCCCACCGCCGCTATCAATATGATGCTGATAAGCTGCAACAGCCCTTTAATTTTTTTTCTGGCAAACAAAAATGCCACTGCCAACGAAACAAGTAAACAAATCCCAAAATTGATAATTATTTGCTTGGAGGGAATGGCAGGGATGGAAAGCGTGAAGAGGTCGTAGGCTTGTCCCTGATTATTTGCCCAAACAATATTCAAAGCGGAGATAAATGTAATAAATACGGTAAAAATCAGTAGCAGCCGGCGCAAGGTATTTTGGGTGAATAAATAAAGGGCCCCCGGGAGTATGAGGCAAAATCCCAACGCTTGCATGAAAATAACAAACAACAAAGGAAGTGAAAAATATAAGGGGGAAGAAATAAACGTGTTAGACGGAATGAGTAGGCCTAAACAAATGCTGTTAGTTAGACAAGCTATCCAAAATAATCTTTTTTCATTTTTATCTTCCTGCGTGTATTTTTGGCGGTTGCGGATATAGGCATACGTCGGCAAGAAGAGCAAACACAAACTTAGAATACACACCATCCATTGTATATGGTGCGAGCGTACGAGTTGGACGAGTATAGCCAGCAGCAACAGACCGTTGAGCGCATAAAAGATTTTTTTAGCATTTTTAAAGCGCAGGATAATGTTACGCACCAGCGAAATAAAGTTGTTAAATGTCCAATATAACACAAGCCCCGCCGGCGAAGAATAAAGCAAAGCCAAAAATACAAGCGGTACGATATACAACTGTATTTTATCGCGTGTTTTAAGGTGTTGCGCATATACTTGGGCAGAGGCCAAGTTTAATAACGTCATAATAATGGGGAGAATATTGATGTGAAAGTTTCCGATGGACCATGCCCCGTCCGGCGCACCCAAATCTTTAATAAACCCAAGCGGCATACCGTGGAACATTTCTAAATGAGAGAAAAATAAATACGCCGCAATAAAGAAGGGGATTTGTATCGCAATACTAAGCGATTTGCGCAAGGCCATAATAGGGTGATAGTGGTTTTGGCGATAGTAGGTGGATAGCATCATAAACCGTTCGGCCCCTTTGAAATTTTGCTTAATTTGCCGTATTTTAGGGGCCATTTTGTCTTGGAGTTCCTGCTCTTCATTTTGCAAGCGGGTGGCACTCATATACATAGGTAAAGAAAGCAAATTGATAAAATAACTAATCAAAAAGATGATAAAGACCACCGGGAAAGAGGTGGCATTAAAGAAATGAAACAAAATTTCCAAGAGTAAATAGATGGGGAAAATAAAAAGATAATATAAGATTGTCAGCATGATTTTTCCTTTTTAGAAAGTTCTTGTTGTTTTTGAATTAAAAAATCTGCAATAATACCTGCCGCGCGGCCCGGGTTACTCCATATTTGCGCTTTGGCTTTCTGTATTTCGGCTAATTTGCGGGTGTCTTTCGCCGCGGTTTGGGCGATATCTACGATATGGGTAAAATTATCTTGTTTTAATTCAAAG
>JAGCMD010000046.1 GCA_017646765.1 Elusimicrobiaceae bacterium
GCGTGTACTTTTAAAATTTCCTCACGGCCTTTTAAATCGGGCGCCGGCACGGAGATATGGCGGTCAAAACGTCCGGGACGAATTAAAGCCGGATCCAATACATCCGGGCGGTTGGTGGATGCCATTAAAATAATCCCCTGTTTACTTTCAAAACCGTCCAACTCAATTAAGAGTTGGTTAAGCGTCTGTTCGCGCTCATCATGTCCGCCGCCGATACCGGCAAAACGCCGGCGGCCGACGGCATCTAACTCATCAATAAAAATAATAGCCGGGGCATTCTTTTTAGCTTGGTCAAACAAATCACGCACGCGCGCCGCACCAACCCCGACAAACATCTCCACAAATTCCGACGCAGACGCCGAGAAGAACGACACGCCGGCTTCCCCCGCTACGGCCTTGGCGAGTAATGTTTTACCCGTACCGGGAGCCCCATATAACAGAACTCCTTTGGGAAGTTTGCCACCCAACTTTTGGAATTTTTTGGGGTTTTTAAGAAACTTAATGATGTCTTCCAATTCTTCTTTGGCTTCATCACAACCGGCCACGTCTTTAAACGTAACGTTTTGCTGGGAAGGGTCTTGCATTTTGGCTTTGGAGCGGGCAAAATTCATGGCACTTTTGCCGTCACTTCGTTGCGGGCGGATAAAAATTAACCACCACAACCCGATGAGCAAAAATATCCACAGCACATTAAACAAAATGTTACCAATCCAGCTGCGGTCCTGCTCGGCTTTGAATTTAATTTTGGCCGCCGAGAGTTCTTGCACCAAGCCCGGGTCTTCCATACGCACCGTTTTAAAAGGTACAAACTGCCCGGCTTCATTTTTATACAAACCGCTAATTACATCCGACGAAACCGTCAAATCTGACACCGCCGCCTCTGCTGCTTTTTGTTTAAATTCCGAATAATCTAACGTAGTCGGCTTGGCCCCCGGCTTATTAAAAAGCAAGACAGCCAACACAAATACGGCTATCCAGCCGATAATTTGCCCGACGGAAACAATGGGGCGGTTGTTCAGATTTTTCTTTTTCATTGTTTTTTAAATACTCCGATATAAGGTAAATTTCGGTAAAGTTCGTTATAATCTAACCCATACCCAATGACAAATTCGTTTTCAATACTAAACCCGATATATTTGGGCGTAACTTCCACTTTGCGGTTGCCGGGTTTATCTAACAAACAGCAAATTTCAATACTGGCAGCGCCGCGGTCTTTGAGCTGTTTCATCAAATATTCCATGGTAAGCCCGGTGTCCACAATATCTTCCACGATAACCACATGGCGGCCCTGGATACTTTCGCGCAAGTCCAGCATGGTGCGCACATGCCCGGTACTGCCGGTACCGCTATAAGAGGACAAACACATAAAGTCTAACGTGCAATCTACGCTGATGTTTTTAATTAAATCGGCATAAAACAAAATGCAACCGCGCAAAATGCCCACAAAAAGCGGTTTTTTACCCCGGTAATCTGCCGAGATTTGACGCCCCAGTTCGCTCACGCGCTTGGCGAGTTGTTCTTCCGAAAATAAAACCCTTTCCAAAAACTGTTGTTCGGCCATACGTCCTCCTAAAAGAATATATTTATAGGA
The DNA here is from genome assembly GCA_017646765.1 of Elusimicrobiaceae bacterium. Lineage (GTDB taxonomy): Bacteria > Elusimicrobiota > Elusimicrobia > Elusimicrobiales > Elusimicrobiaceae > Avelusimicrobium. The sequence goes on from JAGCMD010000046.1 coordinate 1,592, forward strand.
TATCTTTTTTTAGGTGGAAAATAAAGAGGGGAGGACCTATTCTTATGTAGGTCCTTTGGCCCTTGCAATCACACCAAAAACTCTTAAACTACGAGTATGAAGAAAATTCTATTTCTATTTTTGCTGGGGTGTTTTATACTACCAGCACAAGCCAAAAACTTTCAGGCAGATATTGCGCGGGCGGCATTTCGCACGCGCACAGCGCAAGGTGCGGCATTGCGCCCCGCTCCGTCCAAAAACTTACGCCCGGACGGGGAACCGGTTCCTTCGCGGCGAGAGCAAATGAAGGCCTCTTTAGCAAAAGAAGTTTCCCGCGCCACCCCCCATAAATCTTGGGATTATTTTTTAGCAGAATCGCAAAAGATTCAGCAACCGGCCAAAAATGATATAAATGGCACCTGGCGGGTTCTCACTCATTTGTACGATACAGATTGCCGACTATTTTCTAAAATTCTGGGCGATACTGTGTGGGGAAGAGGCCGCCCGGATTATGCGGAAGAAACAAAAAATTTCAAATATATTTATGTAACCGACGCGTCCGACCATCATACAAAAACAATCCCGGCCGAAGTAATTCACGTGATGCAATCAATACGGCAAGCCAATCCCCGTGCCCGTATCTTATTAGCTATGGAATTTGCCGTACAAACCAGCGACGAACAAATCCCGCTGCATTTTGCTAATGATAAAGAATTGCCTTTTCTTATATATGACGAATATCAACCGTTGGTGGAAGCCGCCGACCGTTTGGATACAGATATTTTAGGGTTAGACGACCTTCTATTATCTGCGCAAGGCATCAAGGTAGGGGACGTTATCATTGACACGCCCCTTCAAGATGTGGCTATCCAAAAAATCATCTCTCAGTACGGGCCGGAGGCCGTACAAATACTAGAGATGTTAGAAGAGATTCCTATCTTTAAGGATAGCTTACGCGAACTATGGGACGAGCTGACAGCTTGGCTGGAGGCCTACCAAAAAAACCCACAACAAACCGCCCAATACGCAGGTCGGACGCCCAGAGAACTATACACCCTCTTGCTAAAGCGACAAAAAGAACTTTCGGAAAAAGAACAAGCCAATAGAGAGTATGAGGAGGAAGTATCTAAGGCGCTTCTCTCTTATTTGAGAGATTTCTTGGCGCGTTCTGATTGGGGAGTCTTGCAACGCAACCGCCAATGGGCCAGGTACATAAAGGCCCTCAGCCCCTTCTATGATATTATCATTACCTATGCGGGCAGTGCCCATATAGAAAGCGGGATGCAAACTCTACCGGACCTAATCAAAGAGGAATACATATCATTTGATTTCTATACAAGAGAAGAATTAGCCGAAAAAGACAAAAATTTCTTTAAAAATGCCGAGCAAATTCAAAGACAGGAAGGAAGCCGTGTTAACCTCTTCCGGAATATAGAATGGCGAGAGGACATAGTAACTGAACTGCGCCAATCCGTAGGCGATATTAGCGACTTTCCGGAAGATCTCTCAACGGCACCTATTATTTTCAGCAAAAATTCCCAGGCATTATTATCCGCACAAGAAGAGGATGAAATGGATGCGTTATGCGAACGATTGGATATTTTCTCAGATTCCAAGGATGTCTCCCCAGCCGCTAGGTTTGAAGTTTTTTTGCCCGATATAAGAGAATCACGGTAATGCCGGTTTTTTAAAAACCTCAGCAAAAACGCGCTCCGCTAAAAACGGAGCGCGTTTTTTATCATAAAATATTTTAAAGTTACCTACCGAACCACTTTTCAATATCTTTTAGCGGCACTTGCGCCACACATGGCCGCCCGTGCGGACAGTGCATGCCGTCTTTGCATTTTTTCATATTCTCCACAAGGGCCTCGGCCTCGGCCGCGGAAATTGGATCGTGCGCTTTAACCGCTTTTTTACACGCCAGCGTAGCCACCATATTGCGTTTTAATTTCTCGGTTGATTTGACCGGATCGCCTACTACTTGTGCCAACGAAACAATAAAATCTTTTAATTCATCCTCTTCAAAACGGATCATATGCGGGCGCGTATGCACCTGCACCGTACGTGCGGCAAACGGGGTAATTTCAAATCCGGCTGTTTTCAAAAAATCCGTCCAGGCCAGCAAAGCCTGTACATTAGACGGCGGCAAATCCACGTGAAGCGGAAAAAGGAGTTTCTGCACGGTCACTTCGCGTTTATCAAAAGCCGCCAAATACTGCTCAAAAAGTACCCGCTCTTGCGCGGCATGTTGGTCAATCACCACAAGGCCGTCGGGGTTTTCAAACAGTAAATACGAGCGGTGCAACTGCCCTAAATAACGATACGGCCCCACAAACCACGATGGCGCACAAGATGTTTCCGATTCCGATTGTACGGCCTTATCCGCCTCTTGCGATTTGGCAGACGTCTCTTTCTCTAAAGAGGCATGATATTCGCCGGGCGTTTCCGTTTCGCGCAAGCCAAAAGCCGGTTTCTTTTCCCACGGGTGATGATGCGAAAGCTCGGAAGATTCCCCAAACAAAAGAGGGGCGGACTGTTCAGGTTGCGTAGATTCGGAAACAGGGGTCCACAATTTTTCCGTTACCGCTTGGGCCGGCAAATCTAACGAAACCGGTTTTTTAACATCCGCCACCACGGGAGTTGTATGTGAGAAAACGGTTTCCCCCACGGCGTTCATAATAAAACTAAACATTTGGTTTTCGTTTACAAAACGGACATCCCGTTTTTGCGGATGAATATTCACATCAAACTCGCCCGGTTGAAGGGTCATATATACAATAAAAGCCGGGTGGCGGTCTTTGGAACGGACATTTTGATAGGCCTTATAAATAGCTTGCTGAATGGTTTTAGAATCAATCGGCCGGCGGTTGACAAACACGTACTGCATATCGCGTACGCCGACCAATTTATCGGCGGGCGTGATAAACAGCTCAAGCCCCATTTTATCAAATGATTTATAGAGCAGGCTTTGGGCCACTTCTTCGCCTAAAATGGCTTCCGCGCGCGCTATGGCAGCCGTTTTTATCGGGCCCGGTTGGGCAGGCAGATTATACACTTCGCGCCCATTGACGCGCACACTATATGCTACCCCCAAGTTGGCCATGGCACTTTCTTCTACTACTTTTAATAGACAGGCACGTTCATAAGAATCACTTTTTAAAAATTTAAGCCGCGCGGGTGTATTGTAAAACAAATCGCGGATTTCCACCGTTGTCCCTTTGATAGCCGGGGCCGGACTTTGGGAAATAATTTTTCCGGCGTGCAGTTCCAAGCGGCGGCCTTCACTGGCGCCCGTACAACTGGTAAGCGTCATACGCGACACAGCCGCCACCGAATAAAGCGCCTCGCCGCGGAAGCCGAATGTTTGTAAGGTTTCCAAATCGTCAAACCGGTTGATTTTGCTGGTGGCGTGGCGCAAAACGCTGTTCTTTAGATCTTCTTCGTCCATCCCGCAGCCGTTATCGTTAATGCGGATAAGGTCCCTTCCGGAGCCCTCTATATCCACGCGCACGGCGGTAGCCCCCGCATCTACGGCGTTTTCCAACAGTTCTTTAAGCACGCCTGCCGGGCGTTCAATCACTTCGCCCGCGGCAATTTTACCGGCTGTTTTTTCGTCAAGAACATGTATTTTACTCATTGATACGTTTCTTCCATTCGCAAATTAACTGCAAGGCTTCCATCGGGCTGATTTTATTGGGATCGGCCATCTTGATTTCTTCTACAATCGGCGAAGAAAATAAATCTTTGACGATGTCTTTTTCTTTGGTAGAAATCTTGGTACCTTTTTTAGCTTCCAAATCTTTTAACACTTTGCGTGCCCGAAGCGTACAAGCCGCCGGAAGTCCCGCCAGTTCGGCTACGTGAATTCCGTACGAGCGGTCCGCCGCGCCCGGTAAAATCTGATACAAGAAAGCCAACTTGCTTTTACCGTCGGCATCTTTGTACTCTTTGGCATCTACGTGATAGTTACGCACGCTTTCGTACTTGTTTTCCAAATCGGTTAGTTCAAAATAGTGCGTAGCAAATAAAACTTTCGGCCCGCCGTGGGGTTTATGCAAATACTCCACAATGGCCCACGCGATGGAAATACCGTCAAAAGTAGACGTACCGCGCCCGACCTCGTCTAACAAAATTAAACTGCGCGGTGTCATAGAAGTTAAAATATGGGCGGTTTCGTTCATCTCCACCATAAAGGTGGAATTCCCGCGGCTAAGCGCGTCATGCGCGCCGATACGCGTCATAATTTTATCTACCAGCCCGATATGCGCTTCTTGCGCCGGCACAAAACTACCCATCTGAGCCAGGATAACAATGATGGCACTCTGTTTTAAAAACACACTTTTACCACCCATATTGGGCCCGGTAATAAGCATAATTTGGTTATCGGACTCTCCCAGGCTCAGTGAATTGGGTACAAAACTACCCGCCGGAAGGGTGGCTTCCACCAACGGATGACGGCCGTTTGTGTAATGAATTTGTGTACTATTATCCACGGTAGGTTTAACATAATTTTCTTTTAAAGCGCACAGCGCAAGTGCCATATAAACGTCCAATTCCGATACAATTTGCGCAAATGCTTTTACGTGTCCGATTTGGGCCGAAAGCGTTTTGCGCACTTCATCAAACAGCCCCCCTTCCAAACGCAAAATGCGTTGTTCGGCATTTAAAATTTTATTCTCCAACTGTTTTAATTCTTCGGTAATAAAACGTTCGGCATTAACCAGCGTTTGCTTGCGCACAAACGAGTAAGGAACTTTTGATAATTGCGATTTGGACACTTCAAAATAATATCCGTATACCGAGTTAAACCCGACTTTCATATTAGAAATGCCGGTATTGGCACGTTCACGGGCGCAAATTTCTTCCATACTGGCGTTGCCGTTTTGTTTGAGAGAACGCAACTCATCCAATTCGGCATTGTAGCCGACCCGGATGACAAACCCGTCCGATAAGCGCAAGGGCGGGTTTTCTTCCACGGCTTCGTAAAGGAGCCTCGCCATATCGCGTAAAATAGCCACGTGCTTGGTAAACAGTGCGCCCAAATGCGCCGCAACCTCGGGGTAATTTTCAAACCAACGCGAAAGCGGCTCTACGTTCAGTAGAGACGTGCGAAGCCCGGCTAAATCACGCGGCGAAGCGGTACCCGTGGCGGTGCGCGTCATAATGCGTTCCACGTCGGAAATGTTTTCCAACAGTGCACTTAAATCAGCTAGGGCACTTTGATTTTTAATAAAATTTTCTACACAGTTTTGGCGCACCCCAATTTCATCTACATCCATAAGTGGGTGCAGTAGCCAATCTTTGAGTTTGCGGCTGCCGATAGCGGTGCGGGTGCGGTCCAAATGATTCCACAAACTGCCGCGCCGTCCTCCCTCTTGGCTTTGTACCAATTCCAACGACTCTACGGCATTTTCATCAATTTGCAAACAATCTTTCAGCTCACGGTAGGAAGGCACCAGCACTTTATTAAAGCTGGGCTCTGTGGTATTAAGATATTTCACAATTTGCAAGGCACACGCCAACGCCGCCCGCTTATTACCCCACGCACCGGCGGCAGGCCACTGTGCGGGGATATCATAATTACCGTCAAACGGTTCTTGTTCGGTTAAGGTGAGCGTACCGGGGAGCATCACTTTTTGTTTGAGTACTTCCAGTGATTTTTTATCCCCTACAATTTCGGCCGGATTGATAGCCGCCAACGCAGCGGCCAAATTGGTCAAAGCCGCATCCGTTTCATTTTGGTTAGCCCAAAACTCACCGGTGGAAACCTCCACACAAGCCAGGGCCCACTCCGTCTTTGAAATAGAAATACTGACCAGGTAGTTCGCCTGGTTGGCATTGAGCAGGGTATCTTCCATCACCGTACCGGGCGTAATAATGCGGGTTACGCGGCGTTCAAAGAGCTTGCTGTTTTTATCGGAAACCGAACTGGTTTGCTCGCAAATACCTATTTTTTTACCGGCCGATAACAGGCGCACAATGTAGTTATTGGCGGCATGATAAGGTATCCCGCACATGGGTACGCCGTTACGTGCGGTAAGGGTCAGCCCCAACAGCGCGCTGATTTCCTTAGCCTGCTCGTCAAACATTTCATAAAAGTCCCCCAGCCGGAAGAAAAGCACTATCCCGGGGTATTTGGCACGCACTTCATAGTATTGCGTCATCAGCGGAGTTAAAGCAGGTTTTGGCATAAGGATATTTTAGCAATTTTTCGCCATTTCTTGGGCGACCGGAAAAAATCCCCGGGCATAAACCCGGAGATTTTATAAAACGAGCATTATTTAAGGAAAGGCAACGGGGATAACAAAACACGGTCCCCGTCAAACTTAATTTCGCACCATATAAAATTGTTAGCTGCTTTTTGGTTCTGTTCCAACGGGGCGTTAAAATTCCACCCGGGTCCTTTTACAACCACATACATGTGGTTAATATCCTCCGGAAGGACATCTTGAGCCACCGTGTAATAACCGGGCCCCGGTTGCTTGGTTACAACGGGGCTGCCTTGTTCGGCCCAAGTGGTATATTTAGGATTGATTGTTACTACCACCGGGCTCATCCCTTCGCCATAGTATTTTTCTGCGTGAGCGGCCGCCGCACCGGGGGTGGTAGTCACCCAAATAAGC
>JAGCMD010000047.1 GCA_017646765.1 Elusimicrobiaceae bacterium
AAATTTCCCATTTTGAGTGCTTTTTGTGGTGCCCTTGGGCGGGAAATCTTTTGTTACTTTTCTGTTTGCAGAAAAGTATAAAAAAGCCTTGACTTATTTTTTTTTTTGTTTTAATAATTTTGTAGGAAATCTAAACAAGGAGAACTAAAATGAAGAATAATGGTTGTAAAAAGGGCTTCACGCTTATTGAGTTGTTAGTAGTAGTACTTATTATCGGTATTTTGGCGGCGATTGCGTTGCCGCAATATCAAAAAGCGGTGGAAAAATCCCATGCGGCAGAAATGCTAACTTGGATGGGTAATGCCAAAAGAGCCGTATCGGCTTATATCTTGCAAAGCGGATTTCCCGCCACGAATAGTCAAACAATGTTAACGGATGGTGTGTTTGATTTAGACCTAACTCAAGGCCTTGATTGTAACGAAACCACCGGTTGGTGCTTCAGTAAATATTATATGTATGCCATTACAGGCGATTCCAGTAATTTTATAATACGTGCGTACAGAAAAGGGCAGACTGATGCTGCTGCCGAAAAGGGAAAAATACAAACGACAAACGGCAAAACATGGACCGGGAGTGCGGATGTCGGAGAAAACACTACGGCTGCCAAAGTTGCTTGCCGCGCGTTTGCGGAATGGGCCGACATCACGGCTACTTGTGGTGGGTAATTAAAAACTTTTTGATGTATGCTTTTTCCCCTGTTCATCAGAACAGGGGATTTTCGTCGGTAAAATGGCTTTAAAAAACGCAATAAAAAATTTTTCAAAATTACCCCTTGACAAATTTCAGTTTTCCATTATACTATTAGTGAAGGTTGGACATCCGCAGGTCAGTTTGGGTGTCGCGCGGTGGCGTAGGTGGTTCGTGAGATAGCCACCATGCAGTTGGGTGCCTGGTCCGGTTGGTTCGGTCGGTGCGCTTGTCCCGGGTGTGTTGCTGACGGTGTTGGTCGCGTGCTTGGGTTAGGTGTCGGCGGGGCTATCGGGGTGTGGCTGGGGTGAAGGGTTTTCCTCGGTTGCGTGTGGGTGCCCGGTAGGAAAGCGGACGGTAGGAAGCGGCGGTTGTGTTGGCCGTGTTTGCGGGTTCTGTGCCCGGTTGATATTAATGCTTCGGCTGGGAGAAGAACCGTAGAGCGTGACGTAAATCCCGCTGTGGCCTGCAAGGTAGTAAGGTAGTATGGTAGTGAGGAGAGAAAATGAAGGTACATAGTTGAAACCCCTCGGTTGGATAAACCGGGGGGCTATTTTTTTGTCGTAAAATAAATTTTATTCTTCTAAAATGCTGGGCGGCGGCAAGACATCTTCGTCTTCCGGCGGTACGCTTTGGGCAGATGTTTCCCCGGAGTCGTTTTCATCTTCTTCATCTTGTAAGGGAGTTAAGGTCATTTCTTCGTAAGATTCATCCGTAAGAGAAAGTTCCAAATCTTCCATAGTGGGCGTTGGGTTAGTGTGCAAGGTTCGGGGCGGGTTTTGCGGTGTTGTTGCGACCGGTTTATTCCCTTCCGCAGGTTGACGCGGTGTCCACCAAGCTGGCATTTCCGCGCAAGCGGCCAATAGCAAAAACGCAACCAGACTTCCTAAAATTTTTTTCATAAAATTATTATACTTTATCCGCAGACAGTTTTGTATGTAGTAACGCGGCCCGGTAAAGCGCGCCCGCGCGGTAACTGCTGCGCACCAGCGGCCCGCTGGCCACGCCCGCAAACCCGAGTGAAAGGGCGTATTCTTCCCACGCTTTATATTTCTCCGGCTCGGGGTAACGCGCGACCGGATAGTGACTTGCCGACGGGGCTAAATACTGCCCGATGGTAATTAAATCTACCCCGGCGTTGCGCAAATCACGCAGTAATTGGCGGATTTCTTGTTCCGTCTCGCCAAGTCCTACCATAAAGCCCGACTTAGTAAAAATAGCCTGCGCGTATTTTTTGCTGTTCTCCAAGACGGTAAGCGTGCGCTTGTATTGCGCGCCGGCGCGCACGGCGGGATATAACCTCTCCACCGTTTCTATGTTGTGGGCCAACACACAAGGGCGGGCGTCCAAAATAGTATGCAGTACGTTTTCATCCCCTTTTAAATCGGAAATCAGCGGCTCTACAAGCACGTCAGGCGTAGTAATATGTATGGCGTTTATTACGCGGGCAAAATGAGTGCTGCCGCCGTCGGGTAAATCGTCGCGTGTGGGCATGGTTAAAACGGCGTAACGGATGTGCCACTCCTTAACAGCTTGGGCTATGCGGGCGGGTTCGTTGGTATCCGGCGGCAGCGGTTTTTCACGTGATACGGCACAAAAACGACACCCGCGCGTACAGCGTTCCCCCAACACCATAAACGTGGCATCGCCGCAATTAAAACATTCCCCCCGGTTAGGGCACTTAGCCGCGTGACAAACGGTGTGAAGGGCGTGGTACGAAATAGAATTTTCTGCCGCTAACGCCGCCGACGAACGCAAAGCCGCTTTGTTGCGGCCGACCAATTCTTTTAGCCAAGCGGGAACAGGTGTTGTCATATCCATATTATACTAAAACCGGGCCCGACGAGAATATGATAAAATAAACGTATGCGGCGTTTTATTGTTTTTCTTTTCGTTGTGCTGATGACGGGGATTTTTTATTCCCCCCGCTTGTGCGCGCAATCTGCCCAAGAGACTACGGCCGAAAAATTAAAACAAGCCGCTGATTTGTATTTTTCGTACCAACCGGAAAAAGCGTTAGACGCGTACATCAAAATTTCCAAAGAGACAAACGACCGGGAAGCCTTCCTAAATGCGGCGTTTATCGCCATGGAGCAAAACAACCCCAAGCTGGCGGTGGATATTTCGTCGGCGGCGTACCGCTTATATCCGCAGGATAACGAAATCGCCCAAACGGCCGCCGAGGCCTATTTAGCCGACGGACAATACGCCAGCGCGGAAATTTTGCTTTCCCAAATTACCGAGCCCAAGGGCCGGGCAGAACTGTTACACATCAATTTGGCCCGCGCGCAAATGGGGCTAGGCGAGAAAAAACTGGCCAAATACAATTTGCGCCAAGCTACCCGCGGAAAAGTTCATACGGCGTTGTCTAACTATTTACTCGGGCTTTTGTACGAAGAAGAAAAAGATTTTAAGGCGGCTGCCAAACACTTTAAAGCGGCCTCGGAATATGACCACCAATTTATAGAAGCCAAAATGCATTACGCTAATGCCTTAGAAAAAACGCGTAATTATAACGAGTCGTACCGTCAGTACAAAATGATTTCTTCGTCTGAAAAACACAATCCGGTTGTCCAGGAGGCGCTGAACCGTTTGCGCCCAAAATTGACCCGCACGGAAAAAGAACTTACCGCCTCTAAAACAAAGAAAGACCATACGCTTGTCAAAGTGTTGACGGTCCCCCCCGGGCATAAATATCCGCAAGAAGTTAAAATAGGCCTAGGTATGCGTGCCGACGGGAAACCTTCTACCCGCACGAGCGTGCAATTCATGCCGTCGCATGCGTTTTCGGCCACGGATGACAAAGGCAAAGAAATTTTGCGCGGCAAGGCCAAAGAATTATGGACGGTGTCGCTGGAGAAAGGGCACACCTATTTAGTGTCGCCCAAAGGACAGAAAACCGCGTTTCAAAAGTCGGTCACCATCCGCCCGGTTTCGCATACGCCCGGCGAAGGGCATACGATTATCGTTAAACAACTGATGAGCGGGGCCGGGATGACATGGTCCAGCCTGGACGACAAAGAATATCGCGGGAAATTACAGGTGGTGCATAATACGCGGCTAAATACGTTGGTGCCCATAAATATCGTTACGATGGATGAGTATTTGCAAGGGGTTATTTCGTCTGAAATGCCCACAAAATTTCCTATGGACGCCCTGCGCGCGCAAGCGGTTTTGGCGCGTACGTATGCACTGAAACATTTAGGTAAACACAAAGCATACGGCTACGATTTGTGCGATACGCAAAATTGCCAAGTGTATGGCGGCGTCAGTGCCGAAAGCGAACGCGCCAACGCGGCGGTGGAGTCTACTACCGGGGAAACTTTGTCCTATGGCGGCAAACCCATAGAAGGCGTCTTTTCGGCCAACTGCGGCGGAATTACGCAAAGTTCCAAAGAGGCCGGTTGGAGCGATACGCCGTATTTGCACCCGGTGTCCGATTATAAAGATTTTGATTTTGACAATATCCAACCGTATCATTTTAAAGGACTTTTGCAGTATTACCACGACGCGTATAGCCGGTATGATAAAAACGTCAGTATGGCGGCGTTTAGGTGGGTGCGCGTGGTGGAAGAAAAAGAATTGCGTGATGTTATCAAACGTCAGAAAAAGGATATTGGGCCTATTAAAGCCATTATCCCGTTGCGGCGCGGCAAATCGGGCTATGTGAGCCGGTTGCTGGTCAAGGGAACGAAAGGCAGTGTGACGCTTAATAAAGAAAACGTCATCCGCAACAATTTAAGTTTGGGGATGCTGCGCAGCAGTTACTTTATCGTGCAGCCCAGTTACGAAAACCGCCAACTTAAATACTTTGTGTTTTACGGCGGTGGTTGGGGGCACGGCGTAGGGTTTGACCAAACGGGTGCCGCCGGACGTGCCGAAGCCGGGCAAGATTATAAGACGATTTTGCACCATTACTTCCCGGAAGCAAAATTTGAAGAAGAAGTAGAAAAGTAATTTTGGGATAAAAAATAACCCCCGGCTACGCCGGGGGTTATTTTTGCGAAAGTAAAATTATTTACCGGTTTGGGCGGGTGCCGAGGCCGGAATTTGTACTTTGTCTAATACGGATGAGGACGATTTTTTGTTAGAGGCAATCGTCAACACGATAGAGGTTGCCATCAGCACGGCGGCCAAAATAGCCGTAAATTTATTGACGGCGTTAAAGGCGGTTGGGCTGGCAAACAAGTTGTCTGCCCCAGACGCACCGAAAATACCGGCGGCCGAGCCTTTGCCGCTTTGTAACAAAACAAGTAAAATCAGCAAAATACAAACAATAAAGTGAAGTGTTAAAATTAAGCCGTACATAAGTTCTCCTTATTAAGTGATACTTTATTATAGCAATTTTTTTTAATAACAACATAAAACAAGAGTCATATCGGTCCTGCTGACGGCGATAATGCGGTATCTCCCGCTTTTGCTTACGAAAGGGAAGAACACGAACGAAAAGAAAATCGGGAGATGCCGGATAGAGACCTTCCGGCATGACATCATTTGATAAGGTCGTTTCCTTGTTGGTTGTTTGTTGTTAAGCCCGCCCGTTAGCACCGTTTACAAAAAGCGTCAAAAATGTCGTTAGAAAGTCGGCTTTAGAACGCCTTTCCAAAGCCGTGTTGGCCGGGGGAGTCCTGCTTGTATGTTTGAGCGGAAGCGAGTTTACAAGCAGGCCGGGCAACAGTGGCTTTGGAGTTCGTTTGCCGACTAGCCTTTTTGTTACTTTTTGGGCAATGCCAAAAAGTATAAAAAAGCCTTGACTTATTTTTTTTTTTTTGTTTTAATAATTTTGTAGGAAATCTAAACAAGGAGAACTAAAATGAAGAATAATGGTTGTAAAAAGGGCTTCACGCTCATAGAATTGTTGGTAGTAGTTTTAATCATAGGAATACTGGCGGCTATTGCCTTGCCGCAATATCAAAAAGCGGTGGAGAAAGCCAAAGCGGCGGAAGTAATAACTTGGGTGGGAAATGCTAA
>JAGCMD010000048.1 GCA_017646765.1 Elusimicrobiaceae bacterium
CGGCGCGTTTTTCTTCTATAGAAAGCAAATTTTGCTCCACGTAAGAAATGTCTGACTCCACTTTGCTCTTTAATTCTTGCGCCCGCGCTTTCTTACTTTCAAGTGCGGAAATTTCTTTGGAAATTTGTTTTTCTTGCTCGCGGTATTTTTTCAGTTCATCTTCTTTTTGGGCAGCCTCTTTTTTCAAGCGCTCAATTTCGCGTTTGTGAGCCGCGGCATCATCTCCATACGACGTGGCCGCACCCAACAACAAAATCAGTAGCACGCTTAAAACTTTTGCCATTTTGATAACGTCCACCCAAATAACCCGCAAAATACAAGTATCAAAATCTGCCGCGTCGGCGTAGTGAATAACTCAATGGCTTCACTCAAAAAACCCGTCGGATAAATCAACACGGCAAAAAATGCTCCGGCACATACCCCGGCTAACAACCCGGAAAACACCGCACTCATCAAATGGATACGGCTCTTAGGAAAAGGATACGCCTCCACCATAAACATAAAAGCCAAAAACAAAAGTGCCGCAAATAACATAGCCATCCGCAGCAACTTAACACATAACCCGGTGGCAAACACCAACTCCGCATGCGCCTTGTTGTAATGAGGCGTAAGCCCTTTATATTCCGCGGCCAAATTAGCCGCTAACGACGACGCATTTCGCACCGCGGTAGGTACTAAACGCAGCTCAAAATAAGCCGGCATCTGGCTGCGTCCCATCAGTAAAATAGACTGGGCCAGTTGCGGGTTTTGACGCCGCACCACTTCCAATCCGTCTTTGGCCGAAAACAGTTTAACCGAAGCCACGTCTGCTTTTTGGTTAATTCCCTCTCCCATTTGCATCAGCACCGCATTGTCGGTTTTACCATCTATAGTTAAAATAATTTTGAAGGTACGGCTCAGCTCGTTGTAATACTGTCCCAGGCGCATATCTATTAGCAGTAATCCCTGCCACAACACGGCCACGGCAAACACCAATAAAAACAACCGGCGGTGTAGATGAAAAATATGTTTTTGCGATACGGGTTTTTGTTCCTTTTTATCCGTTGTTTCTTTTTTAGTCATATGACTCCTCATGAAAGCCCAATACCGTTTTTAATTTCGGCAAAATTTCCGTATTGTGGTACACGCCTTTAAATTTTTCTTGTCCCGGGCCGTACGCTACGCCGATTAGAACGGCGGCCGAGTGTGTTTGTGTGGCCCAAGCTAAACCGTATTGAGTATTGAGTTGTTTAAAAATACCGGGCACATCAGACACATTTTCAAATTCACTCATATCTACCGGATATCCCAGGGCCTTGCTGAGCTGCTTTTGTATAAAAGACGGTGTTAATTTTTCCGCCGGTAATTTCTCCCATTCCTGTTGTAAGTAATACAAACTACGGCGTTGTTTTTCCAGTTTGGCATACGTGTCAAAATTACCGTAAAACACATTGCCTTTATAAAGCACTTCCCCTTGCCGGGTTTTATGGGCCGCCCCGGAATTATCCAAATTTTGATATACAAAAGAACCTAAGCCGGTATCATGATCGGCATTAAGATAAATAAATGTGCCGGGATGTTGTTTGGCAAAAGCCTGTGCCGCGTCAATCACTTTATCTAATTCTTTGAGCTCGGCTAACGTGGCCCCGGCATCGTTCGCATGCGCCGCCCAATCTAATTTGCCGGCTTCCACCATAAGCACAAAGCCGTCTTCATCTTGGGCCAAAAGATCCAATGCTTTTTGTGCCATTTGCACCAAACTGGGCGTTTTGGGATGTGCATGCATTTCTACTGCCATGGGCATACCCTTATCAGCAAAAAGCCCAAGCAGACGCCCTTGGCGCGCTTTCAAAAGGGATTTTTTATCAAAAACTATTTGATATCCTTGCTCAGCGGCTTGGGCGAGTAGGTTTTCATTTTCCCCGTCGGAAAAATACTTCTTCCCGCCGCCTAAGATCACTTCCGGCGCCAACGCAAGCTGTTGCCGGGCAATTTCCGTTTTATCACGGCGGTTTTGCACGTGCGCGGTAAACCCGGCCGGGGTGGCGTCCGTTACGTATGCGTCGGAAATAATGCCGATTGCTTTACCTTTTTTCTTAGCAAGTTCCAGTAAATTTTCCACCGGGTTGCCTTGATAATCTATACCAATACGCCCCGGCAAAGACCACTTGCCCGTAGCCATTTGGGTGGCCGCCGCCGCCGAATCGGTAACGATAGTGCCTTGCGTATTATTAAAAAATAAACCTTGCTCCCCATCATTTATCAGATGTTCCATCGCGGCAACATCTTTTTTGTAATCACGCATAGCACCCGAACGGGCCCCTTCCATAAAAAACCCCATCAGTTCCGGGCCCATACCGTCCGCAACAATCCATATCAAGTTTTTAGCCGGCGAAGTGGACGCAACAAGCTCCTCGGCTTGCACACCGCTTACCACACCACACAGTATCACCAGCCCAAATACTATTTTACGCATACAATTTTTATGCTATGGTTTTACGATATAATTCCAAATACGCCCGGGCGGATTTATCCCACGATAAATCTTGCCGCATGGCATTACGCACTAGCCGCCCCCACACCGGCTGGTCTTTGTATACTTTAAGTACGTTATCCAATGTGTGGATAATGCCCTTTTCGTTAAAGGTGTCAATGAAAAAGCCCGTTGCGGTTTCTTCGTTTTCGCCGTTATAACCTTTGACCGTATCTACAAGTCCACCCACTCGTGAAACTACCGGTAACGTACCGTATTTCATAGCAATCATTTGCGATAAACCACACGGCTCAAAACGTGAGGGCATAAGGAATATATCGGCTCCGGCATAGATGCGGTGAGCAAGTTCTTCATCTAACCGACCGTGATAACAGACTTGGCCGGCATTGTTGCGCGCTAAGCTTTGGAAGGCTTTTTCCAACATAGGATCCCCCGTTCCCAATACCACAAATTGCGCGCGGTTTTTAAACTTCTCAATAATTCCCACTACGATATCAAGCCCTTTCTGGTAATCCAACCGCGACACAATGCCAATGACCGGCTTATTATCGGCGGATAATTTGCACTGCTGACGTAAGGCCCGTTTGGCCGCTTCTTTACCTTCGGCCACTTCGCTCACATCATATCCAACCGGCAGAACCGGGTCTAACTCCGGGTCCCATACCTCCGTATCAATGCCGTTGACAATTCCGCAAAAATGGTCGCTACGGCTACGCAGTAAACCTTCCAGGCCAAAGCCCATAGCGCTGTCCTTTTGGACTTCGCGCGCATAGTTGGGGCTAACGGTGTTGATGTTATCGGCAAAGACAATACCGCTTTTTAAGAAGCTAACACCACCGTAATACTCAAATTTCTCCGGAGTGTAGTCTACGGGGTGAAAACCGGCTTTTAAAAACGTGGAATAGGGGTAGTGCCCCTGATAAGCAATATTGTGAATGGTATACAAACTGCGAGTACGTGTATAGAACGCATCTAATTTGTAGACGGTTTTTAAGTAGGCCGGTATGAGACCTGTTTGCCAATCGTGACAATGAATTAAATCGGGCCGAAAGCCGATAAATTTGCACCCTTCCAATACCGCACGGCTAAAGAGGATAAAGCGTTCATCATTATCGGTATATTCTCCGGTGGGCGTACGGTAGAGGTCAGGCCGGTCAAAATATTTGCGGTTGCCCACAAAAAACACAAGCACATTGCCCCAATTGATGTAAGAGAGAGAAACTTGTTCAATGCGATCTCCAATGGGTATTAAATAAACACCGGGAACTACTTTAAGGGAAGATACCCGCACAATGTTGCGGTAGTGCGGCAAAAACAACAGCACTTTATTGCCCTTGCGGGCAGCAAATTGTTGGCACAGGGCACCAACCACGTCGGCAAGCCCACCGGTTTTACAAAACGGAAACGCTTCGCTAGCGGCTAAAACAATGTTCATTATTTCTCCTCCTGAGAATTATTTTCTTCGGTTTGCGCTACATTTTCTGCCGAGGGTTCCCCTTCTTGAGACGGAGCATCTTGTGGCGGCAAATCACCCGGTTGTGCTTCGGTAGCAAGTTCGGCCGTCGGCTGTGCTTGAGCGGCAGGCTCTGTAAAAAAATCGCCGCGGTTGTAACTGTTACGTTTAAAGAACGGATCCAC
>JAGCMD010000049.1 GCA_017646765.1 Elusimicrobiaceae bacterium
CAACAAATAGATGAAGCCGTCGCGCAAACGGCCGGAAACACCGGGCTTACCTTAAATTTAGCACTTAATTACGGAGCCCGGCAAGAAATCGTTCACGCTATAAACGCCGCTTTGGCGGCTGACGAAAAGAATTTTACACCGGAAATTTTGCGCCGCTACTTATACCATCCGGATCTGCCCGATCCGGAACTCATCATCCGCACGTCGGGAGAAGAACGGCTCTCTAACTTTTTGCTTTGGCAAGCTGCCTATAGCGAGTTTTATTTCACCCCCACGCTTTGGCCCGATTTTAACGAACAAGAATTTGAAAAAGCCCTTGCCGCTTATGCCGCCCGCACCCGGCGTTTTGGAAACATTTAACATGACCGATTTAGCTAAAAAAACCCAGGATATTTTATCGCAAATTAAAAAATTTTCTTCCGCTCGTTTTAAAAAACAGATGAAAGAGCGTTTTGGTATCAACACGCAATATGCCGTCGGAACACCTGTTACCAAATTGCGTGAGCTATCCAAAACTTTACCGCACCCCGACCAACCGTTGGCCGACGCTCTATGGGATAGCGGTATACACGAGGCACGCATTTTGGCCTCTTTACTGGCCGACCCGGCACAAATGACACGCGAAAAATTAAACGCGTGGGTAAAAGGGTTAAACTCCTGGGACATTTGCGACGCTTGTTGCTGTAATCTGTTTTCCAAGGTCAAGCATCCCTTGCAATTGGCTGAAAAATGGATGAAAAACGAAGACGAATTTACCCGCCGTGCCGGATTTGCCACACTGGCCTTTTTGGCTACTCCCCGCTCTAAAACATCTGACAACGAACTTTGCCTGCTTTTGCCGCTTATTAAAATTCACGCCTCGGATCCGCGCCCCATGGTACACAAAGCCGTCAACTGGGCGCTGAGAAATATCGGCAAAAAAAATCCGCGGCTTACCCCCTACGCTATTGCCTGCGCCAAGGACATTTTAGATTTATACGAAGAGAACAAAACCGCCCATTGGGTAGCCAATAATGCCTTGTGGGAATTAAACCTGCCTAAAATTAAAGCCCTTATCGCCCGGCGCAAATAAACCGTTTCCCTACACGCACGTAGATAAATTTAGTAGAATAATAAGGTATGTTATTACCTAGAATTTTAACGGCCTTAATCGGCCTTCCCGTAGTTTTAGCCGCTATCCATTACGGCGGTATTGTTTACATGGTCTTTGTAGGCTGTGTAATCTTGCTGTGTCTATATGAGTACAGCTTGGTGCTTACATCCGGTAAGAAACCGGTCCACACCGTTAGCTTACTGCTTTTCGGCCTTTTGATGGCCGCGGTAGCCATTGTCGGACGCACCCCCCTGCAATCGGAGCTGCCCAATAATTTATATCCGTTTTCCATGAGTGTCGTTATCTGTGGGGTACTACTTTTAGAAGTTCTTACCCCCAACCGTTCGTGGGAGCGGGCCTGCAATACATTTGCGGGTATTTTTATTATTCCCTGGTCGCTGGCACACCTTATCAATTTGCGCGATATTCCCCAGTACGGTGAATATTTAACGCTTTTTATGTTTATTACCGTCATGGTATCTGACACCGGGGCCTATTTCTCCGGCCGGTTTTTCGGACGACATAAATTGAATAGTGAAGTCAGCCCTAAAAAAACATGGGAAGGGGCTATTGGCGGCACGTTACTGGCCGTCGGAGCTGCCGTACTGATACAGCACTTATTTCTGTCTACTTGCTTTAACGTAAAAACTGCCCTGTGGCTGGGATTACTGGTAGCCATTACCGGGCAAGTGTCCGACTTGGCCGAGTCCGTACTTAAACGATCTACCGGTGTAAAAGATTCTTCCCATTTGCTCCCCGGGCATGGTGGTTTTTTGGACCGTTTTGATTCTTACTTGCTACTCGCGCCGTTATTTTACTACGTGGTACTTTACACCTTATGAAACAGATTGTTATTTTAGGATCTACCGGATCTATCGGCACTTCTTCGCTGGACGTAATTGCCCGGCTCGGCCCCGGTTACCGGGTGCTGGGGTTATCGGCCAACAATAATACCGATTTATTTTTAAAGCAAGTCCATCAATTTGAGCCGCGCTTTGCCGCGGTAATGAACCCGGACAGTTACGAAAAAATCAAAGACCAAATGCCCGACGGCACCCGCTTGTTGCCACCGGAAATAGACAGTTTGTGTTTTATGGCGTCTTTACCCAGTGCCGATTTGGTAATTAACGGCGTGGTCGGGGCGGTTGGTTTTCAGCCGCTTGTGGCTGCTATCAAAGCCAGCAAAACAGTGGCGCTAGCCAACAAAGAACCTATGGTCATGGCCGGTAAAACGCTCATGAAAGAGTGTGAACGCTGGAAAGCGGCTATCTTGCCGGTAGATAGTGAACCTTCGGCTATTTTCCAATGCTTAGCCGGTATGGCCAATGAGCACACATATAACAACGTTGCGCGTGATATTTCCAAAGTATTTTTAACTGCTTCCGGTGGGCCGTTTGCCAAACGCAAAGGGGCCCTTTCCACAGTAACGCCCGAGGAAGCACTTAATCATCCGCGTTGGAAAATGGGTAAAAAAATTACGATAGATTCTGCCACTCTGATGAATAAAGGGTTTGAGTCTATTGAAATCATGAACTTATTTAATTTGCCGGAAGAAAAAGTGCAGATTGTGATTCATCCGCAATCAATCATACACTCAGCCGTAGAATTTAATGACGGAGCTATCCTGGCGCAAATGGGCGAGCCGGACATGCGCGTACCGATACAATATGCTATTACCTATCCCAAACGCTTGCCCGGACCGGTCAAAAAACTGAATTTATTTGAAGCGGCCAAATTAGAATTTATGGAGCCGGATTTAAACCGTTTCCCATGTTTGGAACTGGCCCTGGCCGCCGCAAGACAGAGAGGCATTTTCCCGGCAGTACTCAGTGCCGCAGACGAAGTGGCAGTAGCGGCTTTTCTAAACGGAAAAATTAAATTTACGGAAATTGCCAAAATGGTTTACTCCGTCTTAAAAGCCGCCCCGCAAACCCCGGGGGATGCCACACTCAACCAGGCCTTGGAAGCCGACCGTTGGGCCCGCGAAAAGGCGGAAGAAATTTTACAAAACAAAAGTTACCGCAAAGCTATTATTTAGGAGAGATTATGTTACTTTCTATCTTAGCAGTTCTCGTTGTACTAAGTCCCATTGTTATCGTGCACGAATTTGGGCATTTTTTAGCGTGCCGTTTAACCGGTATCCGCGTCAACGAATTTTCGTTCGGGTTTGGGAAAATTTTGTGGCATAAAAAAGCGGGCGATACCGATTATCAAATCCGCGCGATTCCCTTTGGCGGCTTTGTAGAGCCTGCCGGCCCTATGTTTCATCCGGAGGGCGCTAAAGAACCGCCTAAGCCTTATGAATTTGCCGCAAAAAAGTGGTACGCTAAATTCTTTATGGTCGTAAATGGTGCTTTATTCAATTACTTATTGGCGGCTGTTATTTTTGGGGCGTTGGCCTATTTTAAAGGCGTACCGGAAGCAGACCCCGTTAACTTACCGGCAACGGTCGGCTCGGTAGTAAAAGGATACCCGGCCGAGAAAATAAATTTACAAGAAGGGGATGTCATCACCCGCGTCAACGATACCGCGGTAACCAACTGGAAGGAACTGACCGATGCGTTATCTGCGCGCAAAGGCGACTTACGCTTAACCTATACACGCGAAGGTGAAACCCTATCGGCCACTCTTCAAGAAGGTGATTTTAATTCGGATAACCCCTCCATCCTCGGCATTACCGTACAACCCACCTACCGCGCGGTATCGTGGTGGAAAGCTGCCGGGTTGGGGATTTATCAATGCTATTATTGGACGGAATTTTCGTTGGCTTCGCTGGCAAACAGCTTTAAACAAAAAAAGGCCCCCGAGCTGGCCGGGCCTATTGGTATTGTCAACGTAATTCACCAAGCCGCACACCGCAATATCGTAGACTTCGTATTTTTAATTGCGTTGCTGTCCGTAGCGGTAGGCATGTTTAACTTGTTTCCGATTCCGATATTGGACGGCGGATACGCCATTGTCTATTTATGGGAAGGGCTTACGCACAAACTCCCGACGGAAAAAACGTTAAACATTGCTGTAAATTGCGGACTATATCTGTTGATTGCGTTGGTGATATATGCGTCCTATTCCGACGTTAAACGCATTTTCTTCAAGCCCGCGGCCGCTATACAAACGACGGACAATACATCTTCTGCCGAGGTAACAAATGTACAAGACTAGGGAAGTAAAAGTCGGACCTTACACGTTGGGCACCGGACACCCGGTGCGCGTGCAAAGCATGTGTAATACCGACACGCACAATGCCGAACAAACCGCCGCCCAAATCTGCGCGTTGGAAGAAGCCGGTTGTGAAATTAACCGCGTGGCCGTGCCGGATATGGATGCGGCACAAAAAATCGGCGAAATCAAAAAACGTATCCACTCCCCCCTCGTGGCGGATATCCATTTTGATTATAAACTCGCCTTGGAAGCTATCAAACAGGGCGTAGACAAAGTGCGTATTAACCCCGGCAACATTGGCGCCGTGGAGAACACCAAAGAAGTCGTGCGCGCCGCCGCGGACAAAGGCGTAGCGATTC
>JAGCMD010000050.1 GCA_017646765.1 Elusimicrobiaceae bacterium
GATGCCGGACAACAAATTTCCGGCATGACAAACTAATTTATAACAGCAAAAACCAAAACGCGGGGAAACGCGAGTGACGGGATGTGGGAACTACTTTGAGTAGTGGCTAGTAGGGAGAGGGCTACGCCCGTCCTGTGAAAACCCCCGCTAAACGCGGGGGTTGTTTTTTGTTGTGGCTAAATAATTTGTAGAGTTACTGATAGGGGGCCGGTAGGGAAGTGTTATAATTAAAAAGAAGGTTCCCGTTCTACCCGGTATACGCGGTACGGTACCGATTGCCCGGCGGAGAGATGAGAGAAAACGCCCCCTGCTTCTGTGCAAATCTGATTAGCGGTTTTGTTTGTTTTAAGGGCCCAACAATAACGTTGGTTAAGTTGCCGCTCTGAAAGCAATATCTGGTAGAGTAAAACTTTAGCACCTTTCCCGCGAGCAGAACATACAATATCATTGAAAGGATGGTCCCCGCGGCCGTAAGCAATTTCGCAGGAATATGCTTTATTGCCAATTACCCAATCGGATATAAGTTGTTCCTGGTTGATGTCCGGGCGTAAGTCGGAGGCGGAATTGGGCCAAGTGCCTTTTCTGATGTAGTGTGTTTGTGCCAAGCTGTACAAAAAATCCCCGGCCGACATGGCAACGGAGAAAGATTTTTTGAGCGCATAATGTTCGTAATAGGGGCGCAAATACAATCCTGCCGCTAACAAGATTAACAAAACGGCAATCACACTAAATATGACATTCCCTCGTGCTGAGATTTTCATAGTGTCCTCATTGTTAATATAGTCACTCTTGTATATAATTATAGTAAAAAATGGGTAAAAAGCAAGCCTAACTTTTTCTTAAATTAAGAAGGAAAATGTTTTGTAATAACAATCCCCGGCGTAGCCGGGGGGTTACAACACAATAAAAAGGCCCCTGGTATAAAACCGAGAGGCCTTTTTAGATAATCAAAGGACGGTTGATTATTTTTTTTCTTTTTTAAACAGGTCGCGCAAAAATTCTTCGGCTAGATTTTTAGACCCTAACCCCACCCCGATCGCAAACGCTAACCCTAGCGACGATAACACAATAATTACAATGTTATTAACCAGTTGCGTAGCGATGCCCACATTTTCTATAGCGAGCAGCGCACAGAAAAATACAATAAATGCATTCACGGCTTGGGCAATAAAGAAGCCGCCTTTTAAATTGTTGGCTTGTGCGGAATTTTCAATAATTTTGCCAACGAGTTTACCAAACAAAAGCCCGGCAAACAGAATAATCAAAGAAACGAATCCCGTCGGAATAAAACTCAGGAACTGGGTGAACAGGGCCCGTATTACTTCCAAATGCAACACTTCCGCCGCTAATACGATAGCATAGAAAATTACGGCCCAGGCCAACACAAACGCAATGATATATGTGGGTGATTTCCCTAATCCGAAACGCATGCATAATTCGTTAATGCCCAATTTGGATGTTTTCTCGTCAAAAGAGATTTTGTGTAATGCCTTTTTGGCTAAAGAACTTACCAAACGGGAAATATATAAGCCAATTACCATGATAAGTAGGGCTATGAATAGGGCAATCAAAATTTTTAAACTGTTTTGCCCCAGTGTAAGCAGGTGTGAGCTTATTTCTTGCGAAATGGTTTCTAATGATTCCATAAACAACCTCCTTTTTTAAGATTGTAGCATATCGCAAGCCGGATTATTTGTAAAATAAAAGTAAGTTATGTCCATTACAACGCAAATTCAATATTTAAAAGGCATCGGCCCGGCTAAAGCCAAACTGTTTGAAAAACTGGAAATCGCGACGGTGGAAGATCTGCTGCACTACTACCCGCGCACCTATCAGGACCGCCGCTTGGGTATGCCGCCTAATGAATATAATTCGGATTCGCTGGTCATTTTTAAAGGCCGCGTGCTGCGCACCCAAACGGTTCCCGCGCGCAGCGTGCTTATTTTCAAAGCATTTTTGGAAGATGAAAAAGGCAATCAAATTGAGTGTACGTGGTTTAAAAAACGTGCGTTCGGGCGGTATAATTTTGATCCGTTCGGTACGCTTAAAAAAGATTTCCGTATCAATAGCGAAGTGTGGGTAATCGGACGGCGCGAAAATAGAAACAATTTTTTCGGTAATAAAATTACGGTGGAAGAGGCCTACCCCGCCGGGGACGCCTTAACCGAGCTGCACGCCGGGCGTCTAACACCGATTTACGCACTTACCGAGGGGTTAACCAATAAGCAATTCCGGCTTTTTGTGCATGAAGCTTTGCAAACACCGGCTTTAGCAAATGAGCCGGAAATTTTGCCGCCCGCGCTTTTAACTAAACGCAAATTGTTAAGCGCACCGCAAGCGTTAAAGGCGATACACTTTCCTAATTCGCTGGCCGAATTGGAAAACGCGCGCGCGCGGCTTGCCTACGAAGAATTTTTACTGCTTGCCACGGCCTGGGGTATTAAACGCACGCAAACAAAAATTTTAGCTAAAGATTACGGTTACGAAATCAAAAAAAATCTTCTCACGCCGTTCCGCCAACACCTCGGGTTTGAATTTACAAACAGTCAACGCAAAGTAATTAACGAGATTTTTTCCGATTTGTGCTCGCCGCGTCCGATGAATAGATTATTGCAGGGGGATGTGGGGTCCGGTAAAACGGTGGTGGCCTTGTGTGCTATGCTGCTGGCTGTGGAAAACGATTATCAGGCCGCACTTATGGCGCCGACGGAAATTTTAGCCGAACAACATTATTTCACATTTAAGCGTTTGTTGGCGGGCTTGCCAGTCAATGTGGCCGTTTTAACCAGTAGTACCAAGGCTGCTGCGCGTAAGAAAATTTTAAAGGAACTCACGGACGGAAGTTTGCACATTTTAATCGGCACGCATGCTGTTATTCAAGATGATGTGAAGTTCCATAGTTTACGTTTGGCTGTGATTGACGAACAGCATCGTTTCGGTGTCAAACAACGCAGTAAACTTAAAGAAAAAACCGCTAAATTAGACTTGCTTACTATGACCGCCACGCCGATCCCGCGCACCTTAGCACTTGCATTTTACGGCGATTTGGAAGTATCTACCATCAGCGAACTTCCGCCGGGCCGCCAAACTATCATTACCGAAACTGCTACTTCCAAACTGGCCTATGACCGGGTGCGTGAAGAAGTGGCAAACGGGCGGCAGGCGTATATCGTTTTCCCGCTGATTGAAGAGAGTGAAAAAATAGCTGCCAAAGCGGTAAGCGAGGAATTTGAGAAGTTAAAAAAAGTTTTCCCGCAATTTAAACTTGCTATGCTTCACGGTCAAATGACGCAGGCGGAAAAAGAAAAAATCATGGCTGATTTTGCCGCGCACAAAACCGATATTTTGGTAGCTACGCCCGTGATAGAAGTAGGTATTGATGTCCCCAACGCAACGGTCATGGTGATTGAAAATGCCGAGCGGTTTGGGCTGGCTAGCTTACATCAGCTGCGCGGACGTGTGGGACGAGGAAAATATCAAAGTTATTGTATGCTTGTGCCGCAGCATGCGGGGAGTGTAGCCAAAGAACGGGTGGATATTATTTGCGCGACGCGCGACGGATTTAAAATCGGCGAACGCGATATGCAGTTGCGCGGCCCGGGGGAAATTTTAGGCACGCGCCAATCGGGTGAGCTTGAATTTAAAGCGGGGGATATTTTTAAGGACCGCGACATTTTGTATTGGGCCATTGAAGACCGCGACGAAATTTTAACGCAAGATTCGGGGCTCATTAAACCCGAGCATGCTCTTTTCCGCCGTAAACTCCAAGAACTTTATCAACAGAACTGGCACTTAATTGATTTGTCCTAGCGGCCTACGGGAGTTCGCTTCAAACCTAGAAGGAAAATACTTTGTTGAACATAAAAAAGCAACCCTGCAAAAAGAGTGTTGCTTTAATTAAGTAAAGGCTCGCGGACAGACCGCCCGTCCGGCAAGGACAAAAACGCCTTCTAGGAGAATCGCTTTGCCTCCCGGCAAAACCGCAAAATCTACAAGCACTGCGTGCCAAACGGCTAGATTTTGCTCTTATTTTATCCCCGCCTACGCTGACGCTTCGGCTGCCCCTAAAGGGGCGGGAGTTCGCTTCAAACCTAGAAGGCATAAAAAAAACGCCTTCTAGGAGAATCGAACTCCTCTTTTCGGATTGAAAATCCGACGTCCTAACCGATAGACGAAGAAGGCTTAATGGTGCGCCCGGTGAGACTTGAACTCACGGCCCCCCGCTTAAAAGGCGGATGCTCTACCACTGAGCTACGAGCGCGAAATTGTATGGGAATTAATTGCTGCCAACTAAACCCGACTTAATTATTATACTAAAAATTAGACCGTATGCACAAGCGTTTTTTAAAACCGTACGATTTGCACTTTCCGGCACCAACTTATTATAGCAATTTTTAAAATATCCCGTCAAAAAAACACTTCCGCCGCCGGGAAAAGCGTTTGACATACTTCTCCTGCCTTGCTAGTATATAACAAAGGACTTTTAGTTAAATCACCAAAAGAGGGTCTATGAAAAAAGTAATCAATGTAAGCAGCATTAAACCCATTGCTTGTTATTCGCAAGCGGTGGAAGACGGCGGATTTATTTTTACTACGGGGATCGTGCCGATAGATCCGGTAACCGGAGAAATTTTTAACGGGGATGTACGTGTGCAAACCGAACTCATTTTAACCAATTTGGAAACGATTCTCAAACAAGCGGGATGTTCACTTAAAAATGTACTCAAAACAACGGTATTCATGACCGATTTAACCCAATTTGCCGAAATGAACGCCGTTTACAGCACTTTCTTTAAAGAAAACCCGCCTGCCCGTACCACCGTACAAGTGGCGGCCTTGGCTAAAGGCAGCGCGGTGGAAATTGAGGCAATCGCTAAAAAATAAATATGACACTGCAAGAACAGTTGCTTTCTTCGCGCTCGTGCGGAATTTTATTGCCCGTCTCATCTATGAAAACATCCGGCGATTGGGGCGTGGGCGATTTCGCCTCTTTAGAAGATTGGACGGCTTTTTTGGCTAAGCAAGGAATCAAAATTTTACAGATTCTTCCTTTGCAGGAAACGGCTCCCGGTATTACTTGCCCTTATTCGGCCATGACAGCTTTTGCGACCGATCCGGTATATACCGATATTGCTACGGTGGAAGATATCCGCAACAGTATACCGGCGCAGGAGTTTATCGCCGGGTTGCAGCCGCAAATTTCGGCTTGGCGGCAGGCCCCCAGAGCACCTTTTGGCGAAGTGAAAAAAGCAAAACTCCACGCGTTATGGTTGGGTTATCAAACCTTCCTACGCCTGGAACAAAGCGTGCGTTCGGCCCGTTTTTTAGCATTTGAAGCGTATCAGGCGGCCCAAGTGGGATGGCTGCGTAATTATTCGCTTTTCCGTGCCATGAAAGAATTTTTTAACTGGCAAACATGGACGGCTTGGCCGGAAGCTTTAAGCCGTTTTGATAAAACAGCGGTAGACGCTTTTGAGGCGAAATATCGTGAATATGTGCAGTTTTTTGCCTATGTCCAATGGATATTAGACGGGCAGTTGCGTCGGGCCAAATCGTTCGCACAAAGCCAGGGGGTTTTGATCTTCGGAGATATTCCTTTCGGTACCAATTTGGATAGTGCCGAAGTGTGGGCCGAGCGGGAAAATTATCGTCTGGGTTACGAAATCGGTGCCCCGGCGGACCAGTTTTCCAAAGGCGGCCAAAAATGGGGTTTGCCGGCCTATGATTGGGTATACCAGCACGAACATCATTTGGATTTGTGGCGGCGTAAAATTCGCCGCATTACCGAATTGTATGATGTTTTCCGGTTGGATCATTTGGTTGGCTTTTTCCGTACATATGTTTTCGGCCCGGAGGATACCGTAGGGGCTTTTGATGTGGAAGGCGAACAAAATCAAAGAGCGCGCGGGTATGCGTTTTTAAATATGGTGTTGGAAGAAGCACATGGCAAATTGGCCGTAGGCGAAGATTTGGGCGTTATTCCCACTTATGTGCGTCAAATGTTAGTAGATTTAAAAATTCCCGGTTATAAAGTGTTGCGCTGGGAGCGTGAAGATAATGGGTATTACCGCGAACCGCGCAATTACCCGGTAGTATCTTTGGCTACTACTTCCACACACGATACCGAAACCGTGCGCGGTTGGTGGGAAACCATGGATACGCGTGAGCGCGCCAACATTTGGGAAATGATTTCCGCGCAAAAAACCGACGGCAATGTGCCGTGGAATTATAACACCCAGCGGGCTATTTTGCGCCGTGTGTTAGACTCCGCGTCGGCTATTGTAATGTTCTCTTGGCAAGATATTATCGGCACGACCGATCGTATCAATACGCCCGGTACCGTGGGCGAAGAAAATTGGACGTACCGTACGGCCCATACGCCGCAGGAGTCAGCGCAAGTGTACAGTGGCGAATTAGAGATGTTGCGGCAACTGTTAAACGAAACAAACCGCTGAAAACGAGTCGTTTTGAACACGCTGAAAAACCCCCGCATGCCCGGGGGTTGTTTTTTGTGAAACGAACCCCCCGGCTACGCCGGGGGAATAAGGAAGGTTTACCGTTTTTCTTAAAATAAGAGGTCATTCCCGAGTCCTCGCCGCACGGTACCCTGCGGGCCGCCAAAACATTCGGGGATGACGAAAAGGGGCGAGCCACTGCGGAATGACGCTTAATTTTGGTTGTTTATCCCGCCCGTTAGCACCGTTTACAAAAAGCGTCAAAATGGGGAAGAAATTTTTCATGTTTGAGCGAAAGCGAGTTTGAAAAATTTCCCATTTTGAGTGC
>JAGCMD010000051.1 GCA_017646765.1 Elusimicrobiaceae bacterium
GATGCCGGACAACAAATTTCCGGCATGACAAACTAATTTATAACAGCAAAAACCAAAACGCGGGGAAACGCGAGTGACGGGATGTGGGAACTACTTTGAGTAGTGGCTAGTAGGGAGAGGGCTACGCCCGTCCTGTGAAAAACCCCCGGGATAACCGGGGGTTTTTGTTTGCTGAAAACCAACTAGGCGGCTTAGAGTAATTTAGACGCCACGTCAGCCAGGTGGCTGCGTTCTGTTTTGGTAAACGTAATATGTCCGTACGATTTTTGACCTTTGAAGCGGTCCACCAAATAGGTCAAACCGTTGGATTGTACGTCCAAATACGGCGTATCAATTTGGTACGGGTCACCGGTGATGACGACTTTGGTGCCTTCGCCCGCGCGGGTGAGAATCGTTTTGATTTCGTGCGGGGTTAAGTTTTGCGCGTCGTCCACAATCATATATTGCCCCGGTAGCGAGCGCCCGCGCATGTGCGTAACGGAGGCAATTTCAATTTTTCCGCTGTCTAAAAGGTAGTGGGCTTTTTCTTCGCCTTCTTCCGGGTTTTTGCGGTCGGCTAAGAAGGCTAAGTTATCGTAAATGGCACCCATCCAGGCCTCTAATTTTTCTTCTTTGGTGCCGGGTAAGAAACCCAAATCTTTACCTACCGGTACAATGGAGCGGCATACCACCATGCGGCGGTAGGCGTTTTCGTCCATCGTGCGTTGCAAGCCGGTGGCTAGGGTGACGAGCGTTTTACCGGTGCCGGCAGTGCCGACGAGCGTAACGATATCCAAACTGTCGTCTAATAAAAGTTCCATGGCAAAGCGTTGCTCTTTGTTTAAAGGTTTAATGCCCCAGGCAACCGGCTCTTGCGAAGAAAGCGGGTGTAATACGCAGTTCCCGTCGTTGCTGATGCGCCCGATGGCAGATTTTTTACTTCCGTCATTTGTTTTTAAGATAACAAATTGGTTAGGCAGATAAATGGTTGGGTCCATGGGCAGTTGTTTTTTTTGATAAAACGTATCAATCTGTGCCGGATCTACTTCGGTTTCCGTAACGCCGGTGTAAAGTTCGTCTATGTTAACTTTATCACTGGTATAATCTTGCGCATCTAACCCAAGCGCCTCGGCTTTTAAGCGCATGTTAATATCTTTAGTTACTACAAAAACCGGGCGGGCGTTCTTTTTGTAAGAACCTTCTTTTTTCCCTAAAGTATAAGCAATGTTCAAAATAGCATTATCGGCTTTGTTAAACGCGAGCGACTCCGGTAGCGAGTTGGGTTTGTCCAATTCAATTTTAAGCGTGCCGCCGGTGGGCAGTTTAACGCCTTCGTTTAATTTGCCTTGAGCGCGCATGTCATCTAACGTGCGGGAAACCATACGGGCATTTTTGCCGCGGGTGTCTGCCTCGTTTTTAAAAGTATCTAGTTCTTCAATGACCGCCATGGGGATAATGATGTCGTTATCTTCAAAGGCGTGTAAACAGTTGACGTCGTGCAGTAAAACGTTGGTGTCTAAAATAAAAGTTTTTTTCATGCGTGTCTCCGTTGAGAAATGATACAACTACCCATAGTATAAACTTTTGTGGGCGAGAAAATCAAGTTTTTTACTTGTTTTTGTAGAGTTTGAGCAAGAATTTTGTGCGGCAGGTTACTCGTTAGCGTCTACTTTCTTCTGAATAAGCCACAAGCTGACAAATACTAAACCCATACCGATAATTTCCGCCCCTTGCGGCCAACGATGGCGGAAAATCATATCCGTTAACATAGCTACAATGGGGGTAAAGTAGGTAACCGAGGCCATACGCGTAGCGCCCCAACGTTGGATAAGCGCTACCATTAATAGGAACGCTACCGCCGAAGAAAAAACACCGGCCGTAATAATGGAAATAAGGACTTTTCCCGAAAAAGCATCTAGCGCGGGAAACGGTTCGGTCCCGGTCGCAATAAGCAGGAGGGCCACCGCTGAAAGCAAGTATTGCCAAAACGTATTGGCTTCTAACGAAACCGCCCGGCTGTCTACCATAATTTTTTTCGTCAGCACGTTACCTAATCCGTATGACCACGCCATAATCAGCAGAGCCACACAGCCGTACAAGGCCATCGGCGAAGTGTTGATTTGATGCTCGGATAACGTCGGGCTGACGATTACGAGCAACCCCACTAATCCTATCGTTACGCCCAACGCACGCCGCCAGGTAAAACGGTCCACTCCTTTTAAAATAATAGCTCCGGCAATGAAACTCCATATCGGTACGGTCCCGTTAAAAATACCGCCCAAGGTGGGGTCTACAAATTGCTGTCCCCACGACAACGCCGCAAACGGCAGCAAGATAAGTAAAAGCCCAATGGTGCCGGGACGCCATAATTCTTTGACGGGGCACTTTAAATTTTTACGCTGTACCCCGTAGAAAATGATAAAAAACAAAAGCCCGGCCGCAACTCTAAAAAACGTACTCCACCACGGCGGCAAGGCCTCCACCATATTTTTAGAAGCTAAAAAAGCCGTTCCCCAACACAATGCCAAACAAATAGCTAATATATAACTCATGCGATTCTCCTTTTTTTCATTATAATAAATTTATGTATCAGCCGGGCGCGAAATCGTATAATATATAAGTGATGAAAAAAATTATTTTTATAATAATCATAGTGAGTATAGTAGCGGTGGTTGGAGCGCATTTTTTCAAGCCGTCTTCTTCCGCTCCTGCGGCCCAACGGATGCAAGTAGTAGCTTCCGGTTATGTGCCGTACACGCTGGCCAACCAAATTGCCGGCGGGCAAGCGCAAGTATCTATGCTCTTGCCGCCTAATGCCGAGCCGCACGCTTTTGAGCCGACCCCGGGAGATATGGTAACTGTGCATAAAGCGGCTGTTTTTGTGTATGTTTCCGATGAGTTGGAGCCTTGGGCTAAGGACGTGTTGGGAGCTGCCGGGAAGGGAACGCGGGTGGTGCAACTGGCAGAAGGATTGCCGCAATCGGACGATCCGCACGTGTGGATGGATTTTGCGAACGTGCTTTTGATGGCACGTAAATTGGCCGGAGCATTGGCCCAGGCAGACCCGCAGCACGCGCCGGTTTATCAAGAAAATTTAGACCATTTTGAAGAAGAACTCTCGGCGCTAAATAATGATTTTTCGCACGCGCTTGCCGATTGTAAAAGCCGCGAAGTGGTACACGTGGGGCATTTGGCTTTTTCGGCGTTGGCCAAACGGTACAATTTGAAACTTTCTGCGTTGGCCGGTACTTCGCACGACGGGGAACACGCGGCCCGGAAACTGGCCGATTTGGTCAAATATATTCGCGCACGTAACGTGCAAGTGGTATTTACCGAAGAGGCCGTTTCGCCGCGTCTGGCGCAAACGGTAGCGGTGGAAACGGGAGCGTCGCTATTACCGCTTTATACCATAGAACACGTTTCTAAAGACGATTTTAACAAAAATGTTTCATATGCGGAACTTATGCGCCGTAATTTGGAAAATTTAAAACAGGGGTTATCATGCCAGGCATTATAGAAGCCCGCCATCTCCATTTTGCCTACACGCGCACGCCGGTACTGGAGGATGTTTCTTTTACCGTTGATGCAGGCGATTATATCGGCCTTATCGGTCCCAACGGTGGGGGAAAAACTACTTTGCTTAAAGTGCTTTTAGGGTTAGAAAAAGGGCAAGGCGAAGTTAAACTGTTCGGTACGCCGCTTGGTGAGTTTACTGACTGGCACAAAATCGGATATTTGGCCCAAAAAAGCCCGGTAGCACAGAGCCGTTTTCCGATAGCGGCGGAGGAAGTGGTTCTCATGGGATTGCCCGGTTTCAGTGCGCGGATAAAACGGGAAGAATTGAAAGAAGTGTACGCGGCTATGCAACAAACACGCACCCGTCAATTTGCCGGAAAGATTTTTAACGATTTGTCTATCGGACAACAGCAACGCGTGCTGCTGGCGCGTGCGTTAGTAAGTAAGCCGCAACTCTTAATTTTAGACGAGCCGTCTACTGCGCTGGATGCCGGCTCACGCGAAATGTTTTTTGATTTACTGGGGAAACTCAATACACAAAACGGCACCACGATTTTGCTTATCACGCACGATACCGGGGAAGTAGGCAAATACATTTCTAAATTTATGTACGTGGATAAGAACTTAGTGTTTTTCGGCACGAAGGAAGAATTTTGCCACTCGCAAAAAGTGGCCGAAAAATTGGGCCCGTTTGCCCAACATACCATTGACCACCTGCATAATACACACGGGCATTGTCCGTTAGGGGCGTCTTGCCGGGAGTGTAAACATGATTGAGTTTTTAAGTTACTCCTTTGTACAACGCGGGCTGGTGGCCGGCAGTTTAGTGGCGGCTGCTTGTGCGTTGTTGGGCGTGTTTTTGGTGCTCAAGCGTTTGTCGCTTATCGGCGACGGGATGAGCCATATTTGTTTAATGGGGGTAGCGGTAGCGCTGCTTACTTCTACCAACCCGGTATATATGTCTATCCCGATAGTGGCGGTGTCTTCGCTGGGTATTATGAAGATCGCCCAGAAATTTAAAATTTATGGGGATGCGGCTATCGGCATTGTCAGTGCGGCGGGATTATCGGTGGGGTTACTTTTGACGGCGTTAGCCGGTGGGTTTAATACCGATTTGCTCGGTTTTTTGTTTGGCAGTATTTTAACCGTTACCCGTGGCGAAACGGTGTTTTGCGCCGTTTTGTTACTAGCGGTAGTCGGCGGAGTTGTCAGTTTTTATCGTTTACTGGTGGCTACGTGTTTTGATGAATCGTTTGCTCATACGCGCGGGGTGCGTGTCCGGGCGGTTAATACCGGTTTGGTGCTTATGACCTCGGTGGCGGTAGTGCTTTCATTTAAAGTAGTGGGGATCTTTTTAATTTCGGCGCTCATCATCATCCCGCCTGTAAGCGCGCTACTCGTTTCGCGCACGTTTAAGCAAGTGCTTTGGTTGGCGGCCGGGTTTAGTGTGGTCAGTGTATGGGCAGGAATGTATGCGTCCTTTGTGTTTAATATCCCATCGGGCGCGGCGATTATTTTAGTGAATTTAGGTTGCTTGGTTGGTTGTTATTTGTATAACAAAGGGGGCCACCGTGGCTAAGGGAAAAAATTCACCGGAAGGGGTACTCAAAGAGTTAAAAAAATTGTATCCCAAACACGTTATTCCCTTGCACCATAAAAACGCGTGGGAACTGTTGTGCGCGGTGATTTTGTCGGCCCAGTGTACCGATGCGCGCGTGAATACCATTACGCCGCATTTGTTTAAAAAATATCCTACCGTATACGATTTAGCCAATGCCAAAATTCGGGACGTGGAAAAGATTATTCACTCGGCGGGGTTTTATCACAGTAAGGCGCTGAGTTTAGTGGAAATGTCTCGGCGGATTTGTGAAGTTTACGGCGGTGAAGTACCGCAAACGATGGAAGATTTGCTGACGCTGCGCGGGGTGGCACGCAAAACGGCTAATGTAATGTTGGGTGACTACTTTAAAAAGCCCGCCGGTATTGTGGTAGATACACATGTCAAACGCTTGGCTTTCCGGTTGGGGCTGACGCGCAATACGGACCCTGTCAAAGTAGAAAAAGATTTAACAAAAATTATTCCCTATAAGTACTGGGGTTGGCTGGCAATTGCGCTTATTTTACATGGCCGCGGTGTGTGCAGTGCGCGCAAGCCCCTATGCGAAAAATGTACGTTATCTGTCTATTGCGCTAAACGCACTTTGAAAAAGCACAAGGAGAAGATCCCCGACAGAAGCCCTCGGGGATGACGGCTTTATTTGATGGGTCGTTTTTCTGTCCGTAAAATTTTCCTTGACTTATTTTTTTTTTTTGCTACGATATTTTCGTAGCAAAATTACTCTGGGAGGAATAAAATGAAGAATAATCGTTGTAAAAAGGCCTTTACGCTCATAGAATTACTCGTGGTAGTTTTAATCATTGGTATATTGGCGGCGATTGCGTTGCCGCAATATCAAAAAGCGGTGCGTAAAGCCCGGTTAGCTGAGATGCAAAGTATTTTATCTAGTATGGAACCCGCGGTAGTTGAGTGGAGATATTCTAATTCTTTGCCAACGGGAGTTGACGATTCTATTGATTTGATGGATCAATTATCAGTTGATTTTAATTGGCCAGTAACCGTTGATTTCTGGCGTTGCAATCCTCAAAAAAAATTATGTGTAGAAGCACGCGCAGCATGGTGGGGAGTAGCTCTGTCGGTTGGTTCTTACGAGGTGGTTGGAAATTTGGACGGGGATTTTGATTACCAGCTTAGGATTGAGCTTGATCAGTATGGTAATAAACAGCGTTATTATACTTATTGCACCGGGAACGTAGATTTGACTAAATATGGGTTAGAAGCATTTGGTTTTGAGGATGACGGTTGCTAATTTTACCGATTGATGTTTTATGATTAACCTTGCGGGGCTTTTTTAAAAAGATTTCACTACTTAAAAACTTCCTTTACGCGCGCGTTTGAAAAAACTACAATATAAAAAACTATTTTAGGAAGATACTATGCTTAACCTAACAAAAGCTTCCAAAGAAACCGTGTATATGAAAATCGTGCGCGTGCTTTTAGCCATGTGCTTTTTAGTCGTGCCGCTTATCTTTTTTACCGACTTAACCGCTAATCCTTTCTTCGTTCAAAATAGTTTGCTTTATGTGTTAATCGCACTTATTTACGGCACGCTGGCCGTAAAATTTTTGCGTACGCAAAGTATTGATTTTACCAAAACATTTTTTGATTTGGCTTTCTTTGTGTACGTGTTGGCGTGCATTGTGGGGTGGCTTTCGGCTGTTTCATCCGCTCCGCAGGCCATGCGCCAAACCATGTTCTATGGACTTCTCAATTATGGCAGTTTACTGTTGATTGTATCGGTTGGGGCGTACGTTATCAGCAAAAATATCGTCTGTTCCGGCACCATTGAAAGTAAGACCAATTATATTTTGCTTTTTTTAGGTTGGGGAGGCTTGTGGTATTTTCTGCCCATGCTCAAAACGCATTTGTCTTCGCAACTGTTGTTTGCGCAAATGTTTGATTGGTATGCTATTTTTCTGTGGGCCGTGGGCGTGTGGTTGGCGGTGCGTGTATTGCGCAAATTGGTACAAGAAAATATTTTGGTTCTTATGTTTGTGGCGGTATTTTTGGCGTGTTGTTACGGCGTTTTGCAGGCCTTAGGGCTTGAATTTTTATGGCCGTTTGAAATTAACCAGTTTGCTACGCGCGCGTTCTCCACATTCGGTAACCCGAACTTTTTATCTTCTGCGGTTGTTATGTTGTTGCCCGCTTTGCTCGTCTATTATATGCGCACCGAAAGCAAAAAAGATTTAGCGGTTTACGGGCTGTTGGTGCTGGTATATATTTTGTTTTTGTCTTTCGGATTGGCGCGTTCGTGTTGGATTGGCGCGGCGTGTGCACTCATTATGATGTGGATGTTCGGCACGTTGCGTGCGCTGATATGGAAACGCAAAGGCCGCGTATTTTTGCTTGCGCTACTGGCGGTTGCGGTGGGGTGGGGCTCGGTGTATATGGATGATAAAGATACCCCCAGCCCGGTAGCCGCACGTGCGCGGGAACTTACGCAAGTAACCCCTTCCAATTTCACCCTGAATGTAGATAAAGAAAATATTTTCCAATCTATGCACCAACGTTTGTTTATGTGGGACGTAGCTAAAGAGATTTTTTTGGATCGCCCCGTGCTGGGCAGCGGACTTGGCAACTTCCAGATGGCGTTTGCGCGTAATCAAACTAAGACGCTGCTACAATATCCGAATTTGCGCGAATTAAAAACAACTACCCATGCGCCGCATAACGAATTTTTCTTGCAACTTGCTCAGGGCGGAATCGTGGGTGCCGGGTTGTTCCTGTTTATGTTTATGGTGCTTTTTTTGGAAGTGCGCGATTTCGCGGCACATAAGAAAGAAGGCGATAAAAAACAACTTTTACAAGCCCTGTTCTGCGGTATTTTGGGTATGTTAGTAGATAACATGCTCAACGTTTCTTTGCACGCGGTTGTGCCGGCTTTTATCTTTTGGTGGATGGTGGGGGCGGAGGTCAGCGGCGTAGGAAAAGAGGAACGGCAGCTGCTCGTTACCGCCAACCCCGTTACAAAGACCGTAGCGCTGATTATTTTGGGAGTTAGTGCGGCGGTAATTGTTTGGCAAGGATTGTGGTTAAAAAGTGAGTACCGGTTTTTTAACGGTCAAAAGGCCATTGCGTTAGGTAATTATGACGGAGCAGTGGAAAATTTATCTGCCGCATTAAAACTGTATCCCGCCGATACGGAGGCCGGGTTCCGGTTGGGCAATGTGCTGTTGGCACAAGGCAAATACGAAGAATCCTTGGCGGCTTTTGAAAAAACTATTTCCGCGGCCGACTATTACGAAGAGGTGTACTACCACGCAGCGCTGGCGGCACTTGGCATGCAAGACACCAAAAAGGCTGTGCGTTATTTAATGGAAAATTTGCGTTTGCACCCCTATCACTTACAAGCGTACCAAATGCTTACCCAACTGTTGCACGATAACGTAATCTATGCGGGAGCTGATGAGTTGGCCATGGTGGAGCGTGGGCTGAAATTATTTCCGTACGAAACAGGGCTGTGGCGCCTGGCCGGCGAAATTTATGACAAATTAGGCGAAAGCGAATATGCTAAAAATGTCTACCAGCGTGGCCTTACGGTAGACACACTGGATAAAGAACTGCTGAACCGTTTGGAAAATTTGTTTGTCAAAGGTGAAAAACCCGCTATCATAGAACAGGCCCGGCAGTTGCAAAAATATCAAGATAAAGCCGGTCGTTTTGATAAAATGTCGCTTTTTTATCAACAACGTTTGCGTTCGGATATTGAAGCATATATCGCTAAATATCCCGAAGATACCAACGGACAAATCTTGTTGGCGCGGGTGTTGTCGTTGGGGGGCAACGATATCAAATCTAAAGAAGTGTTAGAACAAGTGTTGGAAAAACATCCGGACGATTTGTGGGCCAATTTGGCGTTGTCTACCTTGTTTTACAAGGCGGAAGATCCGGCGGCGGCAGAACGTTGTTTGCAAAATGCGCTCTTCTATTACCCGGGGAATGAGTTGGCTACAGCACGGTTGAAAGCCTTGCATCCATAGTGCGGTGCAACGGATAAAAAGACAGAAAAGATAAAATTCCTCTTTACAAACCGTGCTAAATTGTTATAATGGTAGTATCTGCCGAAATGCAGAACTGATGTGTACACAGGTGATAAGGATTATTTCAAATGATTAAAATAAATAAATACGGTACGTATTTGGTAGTTGCTTTGATGGTTTTTTTGCTCGCTAACGGAACGACTCTTTCAGCCGCTTCATCCGCCAAACAATTAGAAAAAGGCATTTCCCTTTACAATCAAAATAAAGACGATAAAGCTATGGATTATTTCATTGACGTATTGGTAAGCGGTAACGAACAGGAAGTCGCCACAGCCAATCGTTATATTGATTTAATTCATAACCGCCTCGGCGGAATTCAAACGCCGGTGGAAGTGGATGTTAACTTTAAAGAAGGTGAAGTAAAACGCTTAAGCGAAGACGCCCAAAATGAGGTGCGTCAGGCACAAGCCGATGCGCAGGCTGCTGCTGAGTTGGCTGCCCAAACCGAGGCAGCTAAAGTGCAAGCGGCTAAGGAAACAGCCGCTGCCCAACAGCAAGCCGCTTTGCAGGCGGTAGATGCCCAACAGAAAGCATTAACCGATTGGATAGAAGAGCAACAATTGGCGCAAGAAGAACAAGCGCGTGCTTTGCAAGAAGAGGCGTTAAAACAAGCCGATATGGCTAATCAAGAAGCTGCCGCAAAAGTCGCGGCCGAACAAGCAGCGGCTAAGGGCGTTGTGGAAGAAAATTTGGCAGCGATAGATGCTACGGCCGCCGAAATGGATGCGGCTATTGCCGAAGATTTACAAAACGCTTCTGCATTGGATGCAAAGGCAGATGAACTGATTCCCTCGGTATCGGAGGAAGAATTGGCGACAAGCGGGCAACCCGCGCGTGATGCGATGCTTACTACTTCCACCACCGCTACGGATGCATCTTCCATATTTGCGGATTTGACCTCTCCGGATGCTATTAAAGCGCGTGAATTGTATACGGAACAAAAAATTGCCAGCATGACGCAGGCTGCTATCAAAAAAATCAATGATGCGAAGGGCGTTCAACTTTATATGCGTGACGAAAAGCCGGACGCTTTGGAAATAGATCCGGAAGTTATCTTTGATAAAAACAATTTCCGCCCGAGCGCACAACCTCTTCTTAACGATATCTATGAACTTTTAGCTTTGACACAGGGTTCAGCTTATGTGATTTTGCCTCCCGGTTCATATACGGACGACGTAACGCTTTCCGGTATCCGGCAAGCCATGGGGTTGAACTCTTACTTAATTAAGCGCGGCATTTCTCAAGGAAAAGTCCACTATAATATGGGGCTTGTAAACGAAGAACCCCCGGCCCGGTTTGCCAATTTGCATGGGCTGGCCGTGGTATTTGATTATGATGCCAAACTGCCCACCATCCTGGAAAAAAATGAGAACGATGAAAAAGCACCGCTTTTGAGTATGGCGATTGTTCCGCTGTGCCACGCCATTGACCGCTCGCTCGGGGAGGCGTTTGCGATTGATTTTTCCGTGTTGGAAACCGTCAATCCGCTGGACAATTGGGTGTTGCAAGTGGTGCAACACGGGCACGACGGAAAATTCTACATCGTGCGGCAGTTGGAAGGCTTTGCGCCTGTGTATCATCAAATTTTGTTTAACGGCCGAAAGGGTATTATCGGGCCGGAACTCCCGTGCGGTAAATATACCTTGGTTTTAACCGGAACAGATTTGAAAGGTAAAAAGCAAACCTTGCGCCGCCGCGTTATTGTAAAATGTTCGGAACAGAAAAAAGCCTGTACGGACAATTCCTGCGGCGCCGCCAAGACAAAGACGGCTGATAATTTAGATTATAAAGCAGCTCGCTTATGGGTTAAGCCGGGCCGCACTATGCGCGCTGAAGAAATAATTGAGCAGACGACAACTTCGGAAGAAACCGTGCAAGCCGGAAATACAACTACCACTACCAAGACGGTTACCACTACCACTATTGTGGAACAAGATAATGGTTCCGCCCCGGTGAGTGGGGATTCTGCTTTGTCTGCGTTGACGCCGTCGGATTATCCGGCCTCTTTAGAAGCCTTGCCGGACAACAATCCGTATGATATGCCATACGAGGATTTAGATTAATTAGAGGAAAATAAATTTTATGGGATTATCAGAGTTGCTAATCGGTCAAAATATGAACGCTCACCCGGATTGCTTGGGTATCTATGTGGGTTTAGAGGAAATGTATATTGCACAGACCACCCGCAAAGATGGAGGGATTGTGTTGGAATCCTTGGTGCGTGTTCCGATTCCGGCAGTAGATAGAACTATGATAAAGCCCCTGGAACTCAATGAAGGCTTTTTTGCCATGAACAACTGGACCGAGGCCCTTAATAAGGTAATGTCTAAGAAAAAGTGGAAGACTAACCGGGTGGTGGTCAGTTTGTCGCCGGCTTTTTGTTTATTACGACATTTCGTGGTGCCCACGTTAATTCCGCGGAAAATGTGGAAAAATTCCATTCCGTTACAGGCACGCCGGTATATTCACTTTCCGTTTGAAAAAGCCGAGTATGCGTATAATGTATATGAATTTGAAACAGCGGCTACCAAGCAAAAACGCCTGGGCGTTGTTTTTGTGATGACCACGAAATTGATTTTGGAACGTTTACGCAAAGGTCTTAAAAATTGCGGATTGGATTTAGTGTCGGTGGAACCGTCCAGCTTGTCATTGGCCAGAACTTTTAACGACAGTGATAAAGAAGCGGTCGGAGACGGAGGCCGGATTTATTCTTTCTTTGGCAAAGACATGGCCAATTTTGTTTTCTTAAACGAAAACGTCCCGGTGCTGCTGCGCGAAGTAGAAATTTCAGGTTCAATTCCGGCAGAGCGGCGGCGGTTTGAGATTACTAACTGTACGGAATTTATTGCAAAGCAATTGGAAAAAGATCCCTTTGAAGAGGCGGTGATCGCCGGGGTAGATGCCGACCAGTGGATTTCAGCCTTGGAAGCAGAATCTAAAAAACCGGTTCGCAAGTGGAACTTAAGCGAGGTATACGGGGTGGAAATGCGTTCTGCCGGGGAAATAGCTTCGGTGGGGGCCAGTATTAAGTTTTTTGATCAAAAGACCCCTGATATTGACTTTACCAAAGGCAACCGGTTGAGCGGATATGAGTACAACGCGTGTCTAATGGCTTGGAAAATAGCGGTATTGGCTGTTATTGTGTTGGCGGTGCTGATTGGCAAAGCCTATTGGCATATGCATACGGTATCTTCCGAGTTGAGCGATGCCCAACATTCCCAAAAAACTAAAATAGAGGATTTTAATGGATTGACAGCTAACCAAATTCAAAGTAATTTAAGTCGTATTCAATCCCAAAATTCCAATCTGCAGGGTTTGGTGGACGGAGAAATGCCCATTACCCCCGTGTTGGTAGATTTAGTTAATTCCATCCCGCCGGAAGTATGGATTACCAAGTTATCCTACGCGCGGCCGTTCCCGGGATCTAACAATGCGGCGGGAAGTATAACACTGGAAGGTTATATTAAGTCTGCTACGAAGGACGGACGCGACGACTTGGCATTGGGAAACAAATTCAAAGATTCCTTCATCCGGCAGCCTAACACTAAAAAGATGTGCGGTTCTGCCGCAACCATCAGTTATACCAGTGTAGCCGGTACCGGTGGCAGTAAATCTTCCGCTGCAGCCGAAACCGCTACAGGAGAAGGAACACGTTTTACGTTGAAGTGTGCCAAAGGGGATCGTTAATTATGGCGGATAAACCAAAGAATAATAAAAAAACAAATGCCTTGAAAAAAGGATTCCAAGATATTCAAACAGTACTCCAAGAAGGTAATTTTAAATTGTTTGTCAAACAATTTATTTTGGTATTAGGAGTGTTCTTGCTTTTCAGATATCTTACGGGGCAGTTTGCTATTAAGGAACAAGAGTATAGAGGCCAGATAGAGGCTATCAATGTCCAAAAGAAAAACGAGAAAACCTACCTTTCCAATAAAGAAAAATTATTGGAATTAGAGCCTCTTTTCCCGGATATATCTTCCAAGACAGAGTGGTTGTTGAGCCAAATTTTAGGTATTTATCAAAGTGCCGGTCTGGCGCCGGAAGTTTCCGGTTCTCAAACGGAAAATACCTCTAATCCTGCCTATGTGGCGACTTCGTTACAAGTAAAGTCTGCCATGGAGTTTGATAAGTTAGGGGAATTTTTGGCGAGTATTGAAAATAGACCGGAATTTGTCCGTGTGTCGGAAATTACGTTGGAAAAAGACATGGATAAAAATCGTTTGGGGATGAATAAAGTCTCTATGAAATTTAACACTGTTTTCCCGAAAGAGAAAATTTCCAAAACTTTATTTAGAGATCAAAATAAGCGCGGAGCTTCTTCTGCTAAAAAGGGTAAATTAAAATGAGGAAAATATTTTACATAATCTTTGTGAGTAGTTTATTAATTGGGACTGGGTTGTTTGCCCAACAAACGGTTGAAAACACCCCGGAGGGAACAGCTGCGCCGGTGGCTTCTTCGGTCCCTGCCGACAATCCGAAAGAAGAGGCAAAAGCGCCCGTTTCTGCTTCGGTTTCCGCTCCCGCTCCCGCAAAAGAGGTTTCTGCGGCGGATGCCGCTTTGGCGAAAGATTTGGAAGCTGCTCAATCCGGTACGGAAAAGA
Source organism: Elusimicrobiaceae bacterium (assembly GCA_017646765.1). Lineage (GTDB taxonomy): Bacteria > Elusimicrobiota > Elusimicrobia > Elusimicrobiales > Elusimicrobiaceae > Avelusimicrobium. The sequence continues at coordinate 13,758 of JAGCMD010000051.1, forward strand.
CAGAAGAGGGATTTGTGGCTTCTCGGGAAACTGTCAAGGAACCGGCACAAGAAAAAGCAGCTTCGCCTCAAAAACCCAAAGTGGTTTTCAATCCGCGCAACCGCCGGGATCCGACCTTGTCCCCGGATGATTTCTTGCTCATACAACATCGCGAGCAACAGCGTTTGGCTGCCATTGAGGCAGAACGTCAACGTCAACTCGCTGAGGAACGCCGCCGAAAAGAGGCAGAAGAACGGCAACGGCAACTAGAGTTGGCCCGCTTAAAAGACCCGACTCGTGAAGTCCGTAATAAAATTAAAATCGGCGGAATTATCGGCCAAGAAGTATTTATTGGTAAGAAGATTTACACAGTAGGAGACAAAGTATTCGGCGCGCGTATAGTGGCGGTGGAGCCGGAGTCCGTTGTGTTTTCTTATAAAGGTCACAAATTTGTACGTCAAGTTAAGTTGTAAGTTTTAAAAATTCACAGGAGGATTATGAAAAATCGTTCAACAGTTGCATGGGTTGGTGTATTGGTAGCACTGGGATTGGCTTATACGGTGTCTGCACAAACCGCTCAACCGTTACCGCAGGAAAATCCGATTGCTGTAACGGAATCTCCCGTGGTGAAGTTAGCTGGTGAGACCGAATTATACAAAGAGGCTCCGGAGCCTTCTCCGTTGGATCGCCGGGTATCTATTCGGGTATCTAACGTACCGATATCGGTATTTCTCAACAGTATTACCACGCAGGCTAAAATTAACTTTATTATGAGCGAAGAATTCGCGAATAAAAAAGTGACAGCCTCTCTTACCAGAGTTACCGTGCGTGAAGCGTTAGACACGTTGTTGCGTGTACATGGGTTAGCGTACCAGCGTATTGGGAAAAGTGACAGTTATGTGGTTACAAAACGTTCCAATGATGCTCCTGATACGATTACGAAAATTTATACATTAAGCTATATTTCGTTGCAAGGAGGCGGTGCTGCCGGCGATAGCAACAGCAGCAACACGTCTTCTTCGGCGGCGTCTGCCGGCAGTGAGGGTAGCACCAGTGCCACTATGGGAGATTACACCCCGGCGGCTCCGGGCGGCTCGGATATTATGAGCATTATTAAGAGTATGCTCTCTCCGATAGGGCGTATTGCGGTTGATCCGCGCACCAACAAACTCATTATTACCGACGTCAGCGAAGTATTTCCGCAAATTGAAAATATTTTAGCGGAATTAGATATTAGACCTCCGCAAATCTTGATTGAGGCCCAAATTGTAGAAGTGAATAAAACCAGCGGTCTTAACTTAGGGTTTGAATACGGCGGCGGCGACGGTACGATTTTGACGGCTACCGGCCCGAAACGTAAATTTGATTTGGATTACATCACCGGCAAAGGGGTGCATGGTTGGAACTACATTTTCCCAAGTGCGGACCAAGAAAGCTCTAACTCCAGCTCCAGTTCTTCCAGCAGCACCAGCGGTGATTCGGGAGACTCGGGCGATAACGAAGCCGGCTTATTAGATTTCGTTGGTTTTAACGTAGTGCTTAGAACATTGCTTACCCGCGGCGAAGCCAAGTATTTAGGTAAACCGAAAGTAGTTACCTTAAATAACCAAATGGCTACTATCACAGCGTCTACGGATGCAGCAGTAGGTGTGACGGTTACGGGCGGATACGAATCCACGACGCCGACCACCACTACAGCTGAACGTAAAAACGTTGGCTTGACCTTGCAGGTTACTCCGCAAGTAAACCGTGAAGGGTACGTGACTTTATTGGTACAACCGTCTTATTCGGATGTGGTCAGCTCCGGGTTTGATAATATGAAAGATACCACCACCCGCTCGGCATCCACGCTGGTTCGTGTGAAAAACGGGCAGACGGTGGTTATCGGCGGACTCTTAACTTCGCGCGAAACAGAGCAAGTGCGTAAAGTACCGCTTTTGGGAGATATCCCGATACTGGGTTGGCTGTTTACCAGCAAGTCTTCTACCAAGAGCACGACCGACTTGGTCATCTTCATTACACCGACCATTTTGGCTGAGTAACAGAGGCAGATTTACATTTGCCCCCGGGGGATTACCGGGGGCAAATGTGAGCATTTAGGGGAATAGGAAATGGCAAAACAGTTACATGAGATTTTAATGGACCAAGGTACGCTTAATGCCGAACAGGTAAAGCGTGCCCAGCTTTATGCAAGACAAAACAACTTGTTGATGGCTGATGCCGTTGTAAAATTGGGTTTTGCTTCGGAAGAGCAAGTAACCATTGCTTTGTCTAAGCATTTTGCCATGCCCTATGCTTCTAAAGAGAACGGGATTTTAAATCCGGAAAAAGAGCAAAATTTACAACAAATCATCCCCGAAAAATTCGCGCGTGAAAACATGGTAATTCCGCTGTTTGTGGAAGAAGATACCATGGCGGTTGCCTTGTTGGATCCGACCAACTTGTTTCTGTTAGACAATATTAAAATGATGTCCGGCAAACAAGTGCAGCCGTTTATTGCCAGCAAAAGCCAACTTTTAAGCGCGATGGATTCTTTCTACGCCACCTCTTCTAATATGTTAGAAGAGGTTATGAGTGAAGAACTTAAGCCGGAGTCGGAGGGCGCCTCCGCAGCCGCGGAGGAGGGTAATGACGAGGAAATTACCGAAACGGGGTTGTTGGATTTAGATAAAATTTCCGCCACGTCCTCAACGTATGTAAAACAGGTGAACGTTATTTTACGTCAGGCTATTACGGAGCGTGCTTCCGATATTCACCTGGAAATGTTTGATGAACGCGTGTCGCTTCGCTTCCGCATTGACGGTTCTCTGTATGAACGCACCCCACCGGCTAAAGAATCTGTAAACGCCATTATTTCCCGTATTAAAATTTTGTCTAAACTGGATATTGCCGAAAAACGGTTACCGCAGGACGGTTCGTTTACCATTCGTTACCAAAACCGTTCCATTGAAGTTCGTGTGTCTGTGTGTCCGGCGGTATTCGGGGAAAAACTCGTGCTTCGTATTTTGGATAAAGGTACGGGGGAAATGAATATTGACCGTTTGGGTTTTGAGCCGGAACAGAAAAAGGCCTTCTTGGAGGCAGCTAACTTACCGCACGGTCTTATTTTCTTAACCGGGCCGACCGGTTCGGGTAAATCTACTACTTTAAACGCGGTACTTACCACGATTCGCACCCCGGAACTCAACTTTATGACCTTGGAAGACCCGGTGGAATACAAACTGGCGGGTATCAGCCAAGTGCAGGTTAAACCCAACATTGGGCTAACTTTTGCCGCAGGTTTGCGTTCCTTCTTACGTCAGGACCCGGATGTTATTCTGGTGGGGGAGGTGCGCGATAATGAAACCGCGGAGGCTTGCTTAAAAGCGGCTCTTACGGGTCACTTGGTGCTTTCTACGTTACACACTAACGACGCGCTCGGGGCTGTGCCGCGGTTGGTGGATATGGGGATGGAACCGTTCCTGTTAGCCAGTTCGCTGGCGCTTGTGGCGGCTCAGCGCTTGGTTCGCGTGTTGTGCCCGTATTGCAAAGTGCCGTATATGCCGGACGCCAAGACCTTGGAACAAATTATACGGGAAGGACGTTTAAATCCCAAAAATCAAAATGCGTGGACGTTCTATAAATCGGTAGGATGCCCGAAATGTTTTAACACGGGGTACACCGGTCGCCGTGCTATTTACGAAGTTTACCGTATGTCGGAAGAAATGCGCAATGTTATTTATAAATCGCGGGATTTAATGGAACTTAAAAACGCGGCCATCAAAACCGGCGCGCTGAATTTGCGTGCCAACGGTTGGCGCAAAGTAATTCGCGGTCAAACGACCGTGGCGGAAATTTTAAGTATAACAACGGCAGACGAATAAACTGCCCAATAAAAATCTATATAACGGGAAAATAGTTATGCCAAAATATACATATACAGTCAACGACTCCGAAGGAAAGACCTTGCGAGGCTCTATTGTTTCTGACAATAAAGAAAAAGTGATTCTTGCCTTGCAAAACAAGGGCTATTTGGTGCTGGATATTAAAGAAGGCTCGGCCGGTATTTTCGGCGGAGGCAGCACCGGCGGGAAAAAGAAAGTCGGCAAAGTGCCGGGCCACGTGCTTGCTTTCTTTGCGGAACAGCTGGCCACGTTAATTGCCGGCGGTGTGCCGCTCGTGCGGGCCGTGTCGCTGTTAGGGGAATATTCTTCTAATGCTACGTTAGGGGTGGTGCTTACGCAGGTAGCTAAAGATATTTCCAGCGGTAAATCTCTTCACCAAGCGCTTGCCGAACATCCGAGAACCTTTAGCCATATTTGGTTGTCTTTGGTGGAAGCGGGGGAAATGGGCGGCCAGTTGGTAGAGACGTTGACCCAAGTGGCTTTATATACTAAAACGCAGGAAGCCATGAAAAGTAAAATTATTACGGCTGTTACCTATCCGGCTATTTTGGCAATTTCGTCTGTGGGTGTGTTAATTTACTTCATCGTGGGTATCGTACCTACATTTGCCCAAATCTTTAAAGATTTTAACTTAGACCTTCCCATGATTACCGTGATGGTGCTCAACGTTTCCGGTACATTGGTAAATCACGGTATTTTAATTATTGCCACAATGGTATTTGCGTTTGTTATGTTCCGGTTTTATATTAAAACCGTTGACGGCCGCAAACGTTGGCACTCGTTTTTATTGTCTATGCCTATTTTCGGCAATTTTCTTAAAAACATTTACTACGACCGGATGCTCTCTACGCTCTCTACGCTTTTGCGTAGCGGGGTGACGATCTTAAATGCTATTTTGGTGTTGGAAGATTCGTTTGATGGAAATGTTATCATTCAAAATGCGCTAAAAGCCGTGCGGACAGATGTAGCCGCCGGTAAAAGTATTTCCGATTCGTTTAGGGCTACGGGCGTTTTTCCGGGTCTTATGACGGAAATGATGCTCATGGGTGAAGAATCAGGTAAGCTGCCGGGTATTATTGCTACGCTTTCTAAGTTTTATGCCGATAACGTAGACCAATTTATTGCCCGTTTCTCGGCCGTGATTGACCCGATTTTGATTTGCGGTGTCGGTACGTTAATTGGTATTATTGTGGCATCTATTTTCTTGCCGATTTTCAAGCTGTCCCAAATCGGCAGCAACTAAGGAGCCGGTATGAAAATTCGTAAAAAAGGTTTCACGCTTTTGGAAATTCTGACGGTGCTGGTAATTGTTGCTTCGGTTATGGCGTTTGGCTTGCCGGCCTACCGCCGCGCGCAGGAGAAAGTAGCTTACCAAGCGGCTACAGGGTTATTAAGGGATGTGGGCGCTTCGTGGCAACTTTTAATGCAAGATACCGCGGAAGCCGGCATACAGTGGCTAGCTCCTTATAATAGATATGTCCTGTTAGTTGAACCTAGTAGTGCTTCTTTGGGATGCGGAAGTAGTTTGTCAGAGTGCGCGGCGAGCTCGCCTTTACATAGCGACGCGTTTAGATGGTTTCTTTTAAAGCAATATATGTCTCCTATTCCGTGGGATAATTCCCGCCGATCTACGTATAAGGGATATAGATACTACGTCTGTGAACCGGGTGTAAATTGTTGTTACCGCCCGGAAGCAATAGCGTGTATGTTTTTGAAAAGCTCCACCAACCACGAGGACCGTGCAACAGGCGGGCTTTATATCGGAGCGTCGGTGGATAAAGCGGGAAATATCAAACAATTTGAATGGCATGATGCTGGTGATGGGGGATATTTGGTAGTAGACTCAGAAGGTTGGGACGCTACAAACGGTACATATTTTTGTTCTTCGGGAGGAGAGTCTTGTGGTGTTGACTAAAAGAGGATTTACGTTACTGGAGCTGTTGATAGCGGCAACGATTATAGGTATTTTGGCGATGTTCGCTACGGTGTCTTACAAGAGCAGCCAAGCGGATGTGCGTGTGGCGGGTGCCAAGGCACGGGCGGAGATGTTGGCCGGTGCCGTGCAACGTTGGAATTTGGAACACCCGGCTATATGGGGCCTTATGAAAAATTCCTCCGGCGGTTCTTGTTCGTACCAAGGGGGGCAAGGGGAAAGCAACGGCGTGCAAAACCTGATTCGGTGCGGTTACGTTGAAAACGGCGGCTGGGAAGATGGTTACTTTTTCTTTTATGTTTGTAAGGGGAAGGCCGGAAATTGTGTGGATTCTCCTATAGCTAGCCCGCAAGTTTGCATGACGGGAACGGCAGCTCTGAGAGATTCGCGTTACGACAGCGGGTATTGGTATTGTCTGAATTTGACTAATAAAGGCGAAACCTTAGGAAATTAATTGAGGCGGGTAACTATGCAAAAAGGCTTTACGTTAATGGAAATGTTGGCAGTGGGGTTGATGCTGGCGGTGATTATGTCGCTGGCTACGCCAGTGGTGCGTTCCTTCCGCTATGAAATTAAAAATGCGCAAGCCCGAACCGCTGCCGGTAAATTGGCGCAAGGGTTTCGGAATTATCTGAAGGATATGAAATGCACGGAGGTGCCAGATTATGGGTGCTTTTCGCCAGAGGATGATGTTATTCAGACGGATGCTAGCCAATGCACATCTCAGAAAAATACAGGTGTCCCCACCAGCCCGAGTTTGTGTGCCGCGTTGCCAACAGATCGTGTAGCACGTCAAAAGACTTTGTTTGCGTGCGGATATGTGGCTTACAAAGATTTTGCCAAGAGCCCTTATGAGTTTTGTTTAGGGAGAAAAAAGAATAGTGCGGATGCTGCTGCGCCGGTTAGTCCGTATTATGTAACTGTGTATGGACTAGACGGAGCCGGAACTAAGTATAAATATGCCAGCAGTAACAGGAAGTTTATTTACGTAGATGGCCGGATGGAAGTACGGGACAATTATTGATAGGTCTTGGGCCGGAGGGAAGATGATAAAAGTGTTTTTAAAAGGGGAAAAAGGTGTAACTTTACTAGAAGGATTGATCGCCATTGGGTTACTGGCAATTGTGTCGGTGTCCACATTTAGCGTGATTGTATCCATTTCTCGCCGGGGCTCTCAGCCGGACATCCGGGAAGATATGTTTTTGGCATTGGAGCGGGCACAATCGGAATTGCAAAAATATGTGTTCCCCGGAACAGATTCTGTTTACCAACAGGGCTTGTGTAATAATAGTGATACGACCCCTTTAGCGGAAGGTTCCCATACGATCAATTGTTTACTGCCGTATAAGTGTAATTCCGGTAGTTTTACTTACACTGTATCCAATACGGATTTGGAGCAGTTTATCGGCCAAGTTACGTACCCGGCCGAAAACCGAACCATCAGTGATGAGAACAAATCCGATTACTACGGGGCCAAAACAATTACTTTTAACATAACGTGCAACGGGGTAACTCTATGAAATCAAAGCAAGGGTTTACATTGACGGAGGTTTTGTTGGCGGTCATCATCGTGGCGGCCTTGGGGGTTGCCTTAGCGGCGCTGACTACGGCTGCTTCGCGGGAATCTTCGGTAGGGAACAGCCGGATTGTTTTGCGCAATAATTTTTCTGTTGCGTTGCGCCAAATCAAAAATGACCTTACCAATTATAACACGATTTTATACGCCCGTGGCAAGCAGGAAATTATGGGAGCTATGCAATTGATGTGCCCGATTTATAATCCGAGTTGTACTCCCGGATATATTCCCGCTGTGCAGCACCCGGTATTGCTGCTAGCCAAAAACACACGTTTTGACGGTACTGCGCTGTCAGCAAGCACGCCGGAGTATGTGGCGTATTGTTTTATCAGAGGGGGTATTACAAAACTTTCCAACGGGCAAACAAATGTGCAACCAACGGATGCGGATGACGGGGGAAAACTTTACCGTCGTGTTTTGACGAGCAGCGAGCTTACTTGGAACGGTGCTACCCCCAATGTGTGTGAGGCCGGGACAGAAGAAGTTTTACTTGATAATTTAAAATATATCCCGAGTACTTCCGGTGTTAACTACCCGGTACCGTTGTTTAGGGCAAACGGTTGGAATGACGACGACGGGGTCTACTCGGTAAAAAACACCGCGACAGCGGCTACTGCTGCCCGTAACGGAAATGTAGCCGGGCAACTGGAAATTAAACTGATTTTAGAGCTTCCCACGTTTCCGGTTGTCAATGAAGCCGTAGAGTTACTGCTGGGGCCCGGAAATGGATTTTCAGATTCCAGAGGGCTGACAGCCTAGGAGGTAAATTTATGTTGCGTAATAACAAAGGGGTTGCTTTAGCACAGGTGCTTTTAATGACGGTTGTTTTGGCGGGGATGGCGGCTATGTTGTTGCGGGTAAGTATGTCGCGTGCTAACATTTCCAGCCAAATAAACCGCCGTATTAGGTACCAATCGCTCATCAATGCTTGCCAGGCGGAAGTCAATGCGCTGTGGGCCGTTAAAACGCCGGAATCTTTTGCGCGTGATCTAAGTACTTGCACCATGCGCCGGCACGGTAACGTGGAAAGTGCCGACCGGAAATTTTATTATTGTAACCCGGTAGCTTTTGAAGGGGTAAATTACAGGGTCAAAGCGTATTTCCCGGATAATGCACCGGATGCGGACGGAAAATGCCGGTTGCGCTACGCCGTTGCCAAGACCACGCGGATTTTTGATGATGCAGATTGCACGGCCTCTGCTGATTACTGGTGTGGCAGTAATTGGAGTAACGGCGGCGGCAATGGCGGCGGTTCGACCATCGGTTTTGAAGAGGAATATCACGGGGGAAATGAGTCGCTTGAACTCGTTCCGTAAGGCTCTATCGGCGGAGCTTGTATCTTATAACTTATGAAATACGGGGTTATTCTTGTTATCGGAAGTATGTGTGTGTTGCCTGTTTGTGGACAAGACCATGTTCCTTCGTCTATTCAGGTATCTACGGCCGTGCAAGAACCCACTTCCAATATAGATTGGCTGAAAAAATCTTTTCAATCTTCCTCTTCGTCCGGCGGTATCACGGGGGTTTATTCCCGGGAAAATGCTTCCGCCGCAAGAAAGGAAGCAAAAGGAGCTTCTGCCCCGGCGCAGACAGCAGCCCCGGAGGAACAGCCGGCGGCAGCCCAACCGGGCCAACAGCTGCCACCTGCCGCACGGACCGCGACCGCCGAGTCAGCAGCCGCTAATTTAACTCCCCGTAAAACATCTTCTACTACATTGGAAATGCCGCTAGATATGGGAGGGCAAACCCAAACGGTACAGACGGCCGTTTCCCCGGCGGCAAAGACGCTTTCGCCCGCGGCGGCAGAGCGGGTGGCTGCAGCTAAACAACAGCATGAGCAAGCCATGGCCAAAGCTAAAGAAACGGCCGTTGCACAACCGGTGTTGGTTCCTCAGGAAACCGAGTTGGAAAAAAACATAGAAAAAGAAAATTCATTGCTTCCGGCTACTTCCGTGCCTACACAAGTAGGGGACAACGCCGCCGACTTGGCGTCGGAAGAGAGTGCCGCGGATGCGGAACTGGAATATGCGGTAAAAATGTTGGAAAAATCCAAAGCCAAAGCCGAATCAACGGACCGTCCGATTCCTCCCTCAGCCGCCCAAAACCGCCCGAGCAAAGTGCCGGCTCCGCATAAAAAATTTGATCCCAATGCCTTCCGTCCCGGCGTGGAGTGGTTGGCTTCTAAGAGTAATCATTTTGACATATATACCCAAAAGCGTACCTCCGGAATTCCGTCCTCTAATATGTCCATGACTTTTGAAACCGCCTATCAAACGTTGCGCCGGTTTATCCCGTGGATGATGTCGGGGCGGGTGCGGGTGTTTATTTATCAGGACCACCAGTCGTATTTGCGCCACGAGCC
>JAGCMD010000052.1 GCA_017646765.1 Elusimicrobiaceae bacterium
GGTTTCTGAAAAGACAGGCTATCCGGAAGATATGCTTGATTTAGATTTAGATATGGAAGCCGATTTGGGTATTGATACGGTAAAACAAGCCGAACTGTTTGCGGCTATGCGCGAACACTACAGTATTACCGCACAACAAGAAGGCATCCAATTAAAAGATTATCCGACTATCCGCCACTGCATTAAATATGTACTAACTAATGCGGGCGGCGCACCTATTCAAGCGCCTGTGCAAGTAGCCCCGGTACAAACTCCGGCGCCTGCGCCTGTTATAGTGGCGCAACCTGCTCCGGCCCCTGTGCAAACTTCCGCGCCCAAAGCGGCCGTTTTAGATGAAGCTACTATTACAAGAGAAATCGTCAAAATGGTAGCGGAAAAGACAGGCTATCCAGAAGACATGCTGGACTTAGATTTGGATATGGAAGCCGACCTGGGCATTGATACGGTCAAACAAGCCGAACTATTTGCGGCTATGCGCGAACATTACGGTATTACCGCGCAGCAAGAAGGTATTCAACTTAAAGATTACCCGACGATCCGCCACTGCATTAAATATGTACTAACTAATGCGGGCGGTGCGCCTGCGCAAGCGGCTGTGGCCCCGGTACAAACCCCGGCGCCCGCGCCTATTACTCCGGCGGTTACTCCCGCACCGGTAACCCCAGTGACACAACCTACCCCGGCTCCGGTAGCGCAACCTGCGCCTGTGGTAGCACCTGCGCCGGTAACCCCGGCAGTAACTTCGGTCCCTACCCCGGCTCCGGTGGCTCAGCCTGCCCCGGTTCCTGCACAAACGGACAATACTAATTTAGTAGAACGCCCCGAACCGGCAGGATACAAAGGGGAAAATTGTCACGAGAAAAAACTGCGCAATGTAACGGTGGTGTCAGCTGCTCCGTTAGCCGCGCGTGAAAACAGACGTTTGTCTAAAGACCGAACGGTGCTTATCTTTGCTGACAACTCCCAACTTATTAAAGCCTATCAGGAAGAGTGCAAAGAATTGGGCGTAAAATACCACGTATTTACGACTCTCAAAACACGCAGTAAAAATACGACGATTGTAAATTGGGAATCGTATGAAGAAACCGAAGCTGCCTTGAAAGAATACGCGGCTGAGGATCCCAACGTGCAAGGTATTGTATATTTGCTCGGTGCAAACGTTAAAAAGTTTGATAAAAAAGTCAGCCCGCATAACGAACTGACCAAATACGTCATGCCGCTGTTTATTGCGCTTCGCGTATTTGAAAAAGGGCTTGCTAACCGTACCGACGCAGATACATTCTTTGCGGTTAACACCAAGATAGATGGTACTTTCGGATACACAACCAAAGAAGAGTTTAATCCGATAACCGGTGCTCTGTGCGGCGGTACCACGTGTTTCCGCAAGGATACGTACGAACGCACGGGCGCTATTGCCAAGCTGCTTGATTTTGAACCGACCGTCACCGCAGACGAAATGGCACAAAAAACTATGGACGAGGTACTCCACGGCGATATGCGGCTGATGATTGGTACACGCGGCGGAGAACGCACCACGATTTTATCGGTCCCGGTGCGTTTAGATAAACGGGTGAAAAACTTTGACTTAACCGGCAAAACGGTCATTTTCACCGGCTCGGGCCGCGGTATCGGTGCGATGCTTTCCCAAAAGATTGCCGCTCAATACCACAGCAAAATTATTGTGTTGGATATTATTGAGCTGCAAGAAAAAACACCGTTCTGGGCCAAAATGAACGAAGCCGAACTGGCTATGCTTAAAAAGCAATTGTGGGAAGATCTCAAAGCCGACCCGACGCAGAAAGCCACGCCGGTACTTTTAGAGCGGGCGTTTGGCCGCATTAAAGACTCCGTCACGCTTTATAATAACTTGCAAAAATTGCGTGAGCTGGGTAGCGACGTGGAATACTATCACTGCGACGTGCTTAACAGCTCCATGGTTAAAGAAGTCTGCACGAAAATTAAAGCCAAAAACGGCCGTGTGGACGGACTTATACACTTTGCGGGCTTGGAGCGCTCTAAACTCATTTACGATAAAGACCCGGCGGAATACTACCGCATCTTTGACGTAAAAGCCACCAGCTTTGCCAGTTTCTTGGCTAATAATATCGTGCGTGACGGCGGATTCTTTGCCTTTGCTTCTTCCATTGCCGGTAAATACGGCAACCTTGGTCAAAGCGATTATGCCAGCGCCAACGATTATTTGGCCAAATCGGCGTTCTCGCTTACCAACCAGGGCTACCGCGCCGTAGCAATTGCCATGAGTGCTTACAAAAATGTAGGCATGGGTATACGCGCCGGGGTGGAAACGTTCCTGCGTTCTAACGGAGTAGATTTTGTGGATCCCGAGGACGGTATGCAAATTTTCTTAGATGAAATTGTATACGGTACCGTGCCGGAAATTGTACTTACCGGTAATTTGGGTAAATTGGATTGGGACCATCAACTCCGCCGCGAAATGGATGAAATTATTCCGCAAGGGATGCCTGCTTCCGGTGGCCAAAACCAGGGGGGACAAGAACCGCCTTCCTCCGCTCCGGCACCTGTTAGCGCGCCCGCAACGGCTGCCCAACCGGCCGCTGTGTCGGCGGTAGATGCTTCCAAAGCCACGCATTTCTTGGGCAGTATTACTTCTTTGCAACCCGGGGCGGAAATTCATTTGGAAAAAGAATTTAATCTTTCTTCCGATCCGTATTTAGCCGACCACGCCATTGAAGGTACGCCTTATGTACCCGGGGTGATGGGGTTGGAGACCTTTATGGAAACGGCTACGGCGTTGACCGGCCAGGTGCCGCAAGGGCTCAAAGACGTACATTTCTATTTGCCGATTAAACTTTTGCGCAACCGCCCGCAAGCGGTGCGTGTAATCGGCAAAGCGCAAGGTAACCGGGCCGGTATGGAAATTGAGTCCGATTTTATTAACAGCAAAGGGATTAAAATGGGTAATACGCGCCGCCATTTTACAGCGTGCACGTTAGATAGTTTTGTTTCTAATTGGGACAGTGTTAAGTCTGCCGCGCTGTCGGGGATTTTCCAACCCGTTAGCGTAAGCAAAGAAGAAATCTACCAAAAATATTTCCACGGGCCATCGTTCCAAGTGCTCGGCGGAATTATTAAGGTAGATAATGCTGCGTCGCTGGCGGTGTATAATACTACGCCGCGTTCCCAATGGACCGACGGCCCACGCACGTTGCTGGCCAACCCCATGCTTATTGAAGCGGCGTTCCAATGCTGCGGCTTTCAGGATATGACATTGCAACACCGGGTTACATTGCCCGATGCTATTGATGAAGTAGCGGTACTTAAGAATCAAGTACCGCCGGCTAAACTATACCTGTACGGTGTAAGCCGCGGGCTCACAGCCGACGGAAAAACGTTACACGACGCATACGTATTTGATGAAACCGGTGTGTTGTGGGTGGAAATCCACGGTTATAGAGCCATCGGCCAATAGGACATGGCATACCACACCGAAATTGTTGATTTGACGACCCTGCCTCCGGCACACGGTATTTTAAGTCCGCGGGAAGAAGCGTATTACCAAACGCTTCGTTTTCCTAAGCGGCGTACCGAGTGGCTCGGAGGCAGGGTTGCCTTAAAACGCGTAGTCGCCCGCGAACGCTGTATATCCGATTGGACGCAAATAGAAATCTTACCGCACGAAAACGGCAAGCCGCAACTCTTTGTGCAGCAAAAGCCGCTTACGCTTGCGCACAGCATCACACATAGCCACGGTTTTGCGGTAGCGGCGGTTGGTTCGGAAGGCACGCTGCTTGGAATAGATTTAGAAAAAATTGATCACCGTATAGATGCTTGGAAACGCGATTTTTTTCACCCGGACGAACTCACCGAAGAGAGCGATGCTTTTTTAACGGCGCTTTGGACGCAAAAAGAGGCGTTGGTTAAGTTGCTCGGTACCGGGTTATCACTACGCAGTAAAGAAGTTTGTTGTATTAACGGCACCCCGCGTTTTTCAGGGCGCGCACTGGAATTATATAACCAACTTGGATGTCCGTCTCTTACCGTTACCACCAAACAATGGCCCACCGGCTATATGTTTTCCGTTGCATTTAGTGCCCGGTAAATACATGGTCGGAAACTGTCGGAAGATTATAAAATAAGCATACTGTCGCCAAACGAGTAGAAGCGGTATTTCTTTTCCACGGCTTGTAAGTATGCTTCGTAGATAAAGTCTTCCCCGGCAAAGGCACTTGTCATACATAAAGGTGTAGAATCGGGAAAGTGGAAATTGGTAATCAAGCAATCAATGGCTTTGAATTTGTATCCGGGATAGATAAACAAATCGGTCCATTTTTTCCCGGCGTGGGTGAGGTGGTTTTCGTCCGTAAAACTTTCCAGTGTGCGCGTACTCGTCGTGCCGCACGAGAAAACACGCTTGCCTGCCGCGCGCACTTGATTTAACGTATCTGCCGTTTCAGAGGAAACTTCGCCCAGTTCGGCGAGCATTTTATGCTCTTGCGGCTCGCCGCGCAAGGGCTTAAACGTACCCCACCCCACGTGGAGCGTAATGTAACAAATCTTCACGCCTTTATCTTTTAATTTTTGCAATAACTCCGGTGTAAAGTGGAAACCCGCCGTCGGCGCGGCAATAGAGCCTTTGTATTTGGCGTATACGGTTTGGTAACGCTCTTTATCGGTCTCAATGCTAGCACTCATGCCGCTATGCTTGCGCGCTTTTTCAATATATTGCGGCAGCGGCATTAAACCGTGTGCGTCGCAAAACGGCAAAATATCGTCTTGGTTAAATTCCAAAATGACTTCGTTAGCGTCGGTTTTGCCTAATACGTTGGCGGTTAAACCGTCGCCAAAGTCCAGCGTAATACCCTCTTTATAATCGCGCGTTAAAACGGCCCACGTGCGTGCGTTTGCCGTCGGGCGCACAAGCAATACTTCCACTTTTCCGCCGGTAGGTTTGTGCGCAAACAGTTTGGCGGGAAACACTTTGGTGTTGTTAATAACAAGCGCGTCGCCTGCATTAAAATACTCGTGAATATCGCGAAAAACGCGGTGTTCAAGGGTGTGTGTGTCGCGGTGCAGGACCATTTGGCGCGCACTGTCGCGCGGGGTGGCGGGTTGTTTTGCAATCAACGGGTCAAGGTCTAATTTTTTAAATCGTTCAAAAGCCATAGTTCCTCTATTGTAGGGTAGTCAGGGTAGAGCCGGGGTAATAATTTTTCAAAATCTGTGTATATTTCTTGCCGCTGCGGGCCATGCCGGCGGCACCGTCTTGGCACATGCCTACTCCGTGCCCGTAACCGCGCCCTTCAAAGCGGACATGATTACCATGGATGTTGATTTCTTTTATTTTACAGCTCTTCAGTCCCATAGCTAAACGGAAAGGATTGCAGGCCACCGTTTTTTTCCCTTTAGAGGTTTGCAAAAGGAGTTGGGTGGCGCGCCCGGTATGGGTCTTATGTGCAACTTTAATACTTTTTAAATTTCCGCCCAGGCCTTCTTTTTGGGTATATGATTTTATTTTGCTCATGGGAACCTCTTGTTTCCAGCTGTGGCTTTTGGAGTGAGAATCATATTCGCAAATGGCCCCGGCCAGCGGTTTAATGGATTTGGCATGCGGGTTCCAACTGCTTACGCTGTCTGTGCCGCCGCCGCAATTGCCATGGTAGTAAGTGTAAAACAATTTATCGTTGAAGGTAAGTACCTGGCTTTTTGTACCGTCCACGGCCTCTTTGACGGACGGATATTGTTTGCCGCCGCCTTTATACATCTGGCTGCGTACGTCGCTGTATAAATCAAAATATTTGTTTTTAACATGTTCCAATGTTTTTAAAGTATAGGTCCGCGCAGCAACGGCTTGCGCTTTTAAGGCTTCTATCGGCCAAGAGTAACTCATTTCGTAAGGCAGTACACCGTAGAGGTAGGTTTCTAAATCGGCGTGTTCTACGAGTAAAAACGTATGCTGGGCCGGCACAACAAAAAATTTTCCGGAATAGACATTATTATTCCAAGTAAGCAAGGTATCTTTGGCGGGTTCAATGATAATCGGTTGGTTACTTTTGAGGGTGCCCACTTGTACATTACCGTTGCCCGCAAAACGGACGGTTAATGTGCCGTCCGCGGATACTTTATATTTTTTTTCTAAATCTTGTGTGTAGATATAAACGCGGCCCGAGTGTTTAATTTCGGCGGACGATTGGTTGTCGGCCAGCAGTACACGTACGATTTTTAAAGCGTGAGCGGAAGACGATTGATCTGCTTGCGGTGCTTGTGCAGGTAATTCAAGGGGGTCGGTTTTTTCTTCCACATCGGTAGTCGGGGAAACCGGTTGTGCCGGTGCCGCGGGGGCGGGTTGCCAAGGTGCAGCCGGAGCGGAAGTGCGTTTGGCCGACGGCACCGCACACGCAACTGTTAGCCAAACAGCGCAAAAAAGCGGAGTTAAAAAACGAGTCGTTTTCAACATGGTTTCCCTATCAGAATAACAAATCGGCGTGAAGTTTACGGCCTAAATGTTCATAGGCCTTGCGCGTTGCCACGCGTCCGCGCGGCGTGCGTGCAATAAATCCGGCCTTGATTAAAAACGGTTCAATAACATCAGTCAGTGTGTCTACCGATTCGGAAACGGCAATGGCTAAATTTTCTACGCCCACCGGCCCGCCGGAAAAACGGTCAATAAGCGCTTCTAAAATACGCTTATCTACGCTGTCTAATCCTTCGGCGTCAATGTCTAAGGAGTCCATGGCATTTTGGGCAATTTCTTGTGTAATAATGCCTTGCCCTTTTACCTGTGCAAAATCGCGTGCACGGCGCAGCAAGCGGTTGGCAATACGGGGCGTTCCGCGTGAGCGTTTGGCCAGTTCGGTTAAACCCTCGCGCTCGGCTGCGATGTTTAAAAGCCGTGCGGAACGTTCTAAAATATCGGTGATTTCCGGCGTTTCGTAGAAACCAAGATTAAACACAATGCCAAACCGGTCGCGCAAAGGGCCTGTCAGCAGGCCTGATCGCGTGGTCGCTCCGACGAGTGTAAAACGCGGTACGGCTAGTTTTAACGTGGTGCTTCCGGCGCCCTTGCCGGTGTTAATAAAGAACGTAAAATCTTCCATCGCCGGATATAAGGCCTCTTCCACGGCGGGATTTAAGCGGTGAATTTCGTCAATAAAAAGAATATCGCCCTCAGCCAGCTCGGTAGTCAGCATGGCGGCCAAATCGCCGGGCCGCGCGAGTACTGGGCCCGAAGTAACTTTGATGTTGACGCCCATTTCGTGCGCTAAAATGTTGGCCAAGGTGGTTTTGCCTAAGCCGGGCGGCGCGTAAAATAAACAGTGGTCCAACGCCTCTTTGCGGGTTTTGGCGGCTTTGATAAAAATGCGCAAATTATCTTTTAGTTTTTCTTGGCCGACAAATTCGTCTAGCGTAGCCGGGCGCAAAGCCGCTTCCAGCCCGGCGGATTCGTCGGGGAGTTGGGTAACGTCTAAAATCTCGTTTTGGTTGCTCATTTTTTCAGTACCCGCAGGGCCTCTTTGATAATCGTTTCAATCTTTTCGTTCGGGCCGATGCCTTGCGTATGTAATGTGTCTAGTGCGCGGCGCGACTCCGCAGCGGAATAACCCAACGCGCCCAACGCTTCCAAAGCGTTGGACAGATAAGGGGCGTCGTCCAGTACTTTAATTTTACCTTCGCCTTGCACGGTAACGGCGTCCATTTTATCTTTGAGTGAGTTTATCAGTTTTTCGGCCGTTTTGGAAGTAAAACCGAAAATGCCCGTCAAAATTTTAGGGTCGCGTTTTAAAATAGCTTGGTGGAAATCAGCCACCGAGCGCAGGGCTTTATTTAAAAACTCCATCGCTTTTTTAGGCCCGGTGTTGGGAATAGCCGTTTTGAATAAATACCACAATTCTTTATCCTCTTTGTGGGCAAATCCGTACAGCACCGTGCCGTCGTAGGGGGAAATAGATTCTGCTACGTAAAACGAGGCCGGTTGTCCGGCGCAAAGCTCTTGGGCGGTGGGGTGTGGTAAGTTGACCTCATACCCTACGCCGCCGCAGAGAATTACCGCTCCGTCCTCTTTTGTTTCTAAAATTTCCCCTTTCAAATAGGCAATCATATTCTTATTTTAGCATATCCTAAAGGGATAAAACCGCCTATTATACAAAGTCGTTTTACGCGGGAGCTCAATTTAGTAAGATATAAGCATGTAAATCAAAAGAGGAAATTTTATGACCCCCAACTTTATACTCAAAAAACAAGGCTGGATAGAAGTGATTTGCGGATGTATGTTTTCCGGCAAAACCGAGGAACTCATCCGCCGTGTACGCACGGCACTGATTGCCAAGCAAAAAGTGCAACTGTTTAATTCCCGCTTGGACACGCGCTACGGGATTGGCAGTATTATCAGCCACAACCAAAATAAGGTAGATGCATTGTGTGTTAAAAATTCGGCAGAGATTTTACCGTTAGTCAAAAAAGACACGCAAGTAGTGGCTATTGATGAGGCGAATTTTTTTGACAAAGGCATTGTAGCCGTATGCGACACGCTGGCCAATCAAGGCAAGCGGGTAATTGTAGCCGGATTGGATACCGATTACCGCGCCGAGCCCTTTGAACAAATGGCGGCGTTATTGGCCAAGGCGGAATTTGTAACCAAGAACCATGCGGTTTGTACCAAATGCGGTAATCCCGCCGCCTTTTCGCAACGTATCACCAAGGATACCAAACGTATTATCGTGGGAACGACCGACGCGTATCAAGCGCGTTGCCGCCGTTGCTACCGCAAGCCCAAAGAAGATAAATAAAAATTGGGTTTTGTAAATTAAAAAAATTTGCTACACTAACTAGGTAGTAAGCCCGCTTGTATAGGGGAGAAAAATTTGATCTGTTTTTGGAACCGTATTTTGGAATACGGAGCGCTTTGGGGAAACCTGAAGCACAAGACAAGTCCAAAAGCAGTCGTTATCAGGCACTGCACGCCCAAGCTGATCCCTTGGGAGTGTGGTGCCGAGTGTTTGCCACGCTTTAGGCGTGGCAAGCCACGGCTGTTATCTTTTGGGTTACTTGTCTTGGCTCAAAGGTATCGGCCGTTTTTGTTGCCTTTGAGCCCGACTTAAAGGAGACAAAAGATGAAAAAAATAGCTGTTTTGATAATTAGTTTGTTGAGTTTGACTTCCGTGGTGTTGGCTGCCGATAAAGGGTTAGGGATTCGTGTGGGTTTAGCTGCAAATGATCCAAAAACTTTAGAAGAATATTATAATAGTGCATTTGACAGAGGATTTTCTGAGGCAGAATTAACCAAGGGGAAAAGTATAATTGGTCTAGAGGCATTGGAAGAGTGGGAGGTTTCTGATGAAATAAACAAAGTGGGGGTGAAACTAGGATTTGACCTCTATGGAAATAACAAATTATCTTTAGATCAGGGGTATGCAAAAGTGAAAGAAATCTCCTATGCTGTTCCGCTTACCGTTTATTATAAACAAGATTTGGGTATAAAGAGATTAAGTTGGTTTATCGGGGGCGGCGTGTCTTTAATTAAAACGAAAGTAACATTGACCGAACCAGGTGTTAGAGAGTCTTATTCCAAACATAAATTTTTCCCGCATATTACAGCGGGAGTGGAATACCGTATTAACGAGATGTTTGGTGTTGGGTTGGATGGCAAATATAACATCAAGGCAAAAACGGAGAGATATGGTTATACTTCCGACCGTTCCGGCTTGAGTGCGGCGGTAACGGCACGCTATTATTTCTAACAAAGTGCTTCCCCCAATTAAGCACTACGCTCCCGCTTAATAGCGGGAGTTTTTATATAACAAAAACCCCCGGTATAACCGGGGGGTTGTTATATGTAGTGTAAGGCGTGTTTATTGCACTTTCCAACCGCCGCCAAGTGCTTTACACAAATTGACTACGGCACTGAGTTCGCTGGCCCGGGATGAAGATAAATTCATTTCGGCCGAGAGTAAATTTTCTTCCACACTAAGCAAATCAGTTACGCCGATAAGGCCCGCGTTTTCTTGTTTTTTAGTCAACTCGTAACTGCGTCGCATAGCAGCCGTTTGCGAGTTGTACGAATCAAAAACGTCGCGGTTGATGCGGTTGGCGGCCAACGCATCATACGCTTCTTTAAACGCGGTTTGCACCGTTTTAGTGTAGGACGCTAATTGTTCGCGATACTGCGCTTCGGCTTTTTTGTTTTGCGCTTTAATTTTGCCGCCTTCAAAAATAGGGGCTAGCGCATTGCCCGCAATGTTCCACACACCGGCCCCGCCGGTAAATAAACTGGACAAAGCATCACTGGCAAATCCTGCCGTGCCGGTTAGCGAAATGGACGGGAAATATGCCGCACGCGCCGCACCAATATTAGCATTGGCGGCAATCAATTGTTCTTCTGCTTGTCGTACATCCGGGCGGCGTTCCAATAAATCAGAGGGCAAATCGGTCGGTATATCCGGCACTAAATTAAACTCCGTCAATGTTTTGCCGCGCGGGATATTGCGTGCGATAATTTCACGTGGGGACTGCCCGAGAAGTACCGCTAAAGCCGTTTCTTGCTGTTCACGTTGCAAGGTAAGCTGTTGCAGTTGTGCTTTTACGCTGTCTTTATCGGCTTGCACGCGGCGCAAGTCTACTTCCGTTGCGTAGCCGGCTTTATAGCGTGATTCATAAATGCGTACGTTTTCTTCGCGCGCTTGCAAGGTGCGTTCCAAAATCTTTTGTTGTGCGTCTAACATACGCAAGGTAAAATAACCGTTGGCTACGTCCGCGGTAAGCGTTAAGCGCACCGTATCGCGTGCCGCTTCGGTCGCAAGCAGTTGGGCCCGGGCCGCTTCGGATAAACGGCGGTATTTTCCCCATAAATCTAATTCAAACGAGGCCGATAACCCCGCGGTGCTTTGGCTTTCGCCCGACCCTAAATTGTTGCCTTCCCGGCCGCTTTGCGCGCCGGCAGAGAGCGAAGGCATTTGGTCTGCCTTGGCAATGCCCACGTCGGCACGGGCTTCGTCTACGCGCGCGATGGCGGCTTGCAAATCTTGGTTGTAAGTAAGCGCTTGCTCTTCCAGTCCGTCTAGCACCGGGTCTTCAAATACGTTCCACCATTGTTCGGTAGTAAAAATACCGAACCGGTCGCCGGTTTGACCGCCTTGCGGCAAGTCCAGCTCGGGTTGTTGGTAATTAGGCCCCAGCAAACAACCGCCCAAACAGATAAGCGAAAATACTGCTAAACCGATTTTTCTCATTTTGTTTCCTCCAGTTTTCCGTCTAAGGGAGCTTCGTTATCTTTGCCGCTAAACCAGCAGAAGAACAGCGGCACAAATAAAGGTGCAACACCCGTAGCAATAAGCATACCAAATACCACCGCCGTGCCGATAGAGTGCCGGCTGGCTGCGCCGGCCCCGCTGCTAATCATCAGCGGTACGCATCCTAAAATAAAGGCTAAAGACGTCATCACAATCGGTCTAAAGCGCAGTTTAGCCGCGTCCACGGCAGCTTTGGCTTTTTGCTCGCCTTGTTCTTTTAAAAGCACGGCAAATTCTACAATCAAAATAGCGTTTTTCGCGGCTAAACCAACCAGCGCCACAAGCGCAATTTGGAAGTAAATATCATTAGACAGTCCGCGCATAAACGTACCGAGTAGTGCCCCGAATACCGCAAACGGAACGGCCATCAGTACGGCTATTGGCAAACTCCATTTTTCGTATTGCGCAGCCAAAATTAAGAATACCACCAAAATACCTAACAGCAGTGCCTGCATGGAGGAGCTGCCCGCTAAGTTTTCTTGATAAGTAGTACCCGTCCAAGCAAGGGTAAAGTTGGGGTCTAAGGTGTTTTGGGCGGTTTCTTCTACTGCGCGGATGGCTTCACCCGAGCTATACCCGGCTGCCGGATTAGCAATAAATTTGGCTGCCGGAAACACGTTAAACCGCTCTACCATATCCGGTCCTAACGACGGTGTGAGCGTAACCAGCGCAGAAAGCGGCACCATGGAGCCGCCTTGAGTACGCACATATATGCCGCTGATTTGTTCGGGCTTGGCACGGTACTGGCCGTCGGCCTGAATCATTACTTTAAAGCTGCGTCCCATGTACGTAAAATCATTAACATACGTAGTACCGAACGAACCTTGCAGTGTAGTATATAAATCATCTAGCGATACATTCATGGCGCGGACCTTTGTCTCATCAACAAGCAGCGAATATTGGGGTACATCTGCCGAGAACGTGCTGGTTATGCTGGCAATTTCCGGCCGTTTTTTAACGGCATCCATAAATGCTTGTATTTGTTTTTCCAGTTCGCGGCTGTCGCCCGAACCGCGGTTTTGGATATACCCTTCCAAACCGCCGGTCGTACTCATGCCCATAATGGGCGGCGGGTTAAAAGGCATCACAACCGCCGTCGGAATTTTTTGCATAGAAGCTTGGTATACCGCGGCGACTACGCCCTCGGAAGATAGCATTTTTGTTTTGCGTTCGTCCCACGGTTTTAACATAACAAAGGACGATACGGAACTGGCTTTTTGCGTACCGCTGAGCATATCATATCCGGTAAACGTCATAGTTTGGTTAACCGCCGGATTGCTCATAATGATTTGATCCAGGGCATCCGATACCTCTGTACTGCTTGTTAAAGAAGAGGCCGGGTCCAGTTGCGCAGCTGCCATAATAAAGCCTTGGTCTTCGTCGGGTAATAAGCTGCCGGGGACCATTTTAAAGAGCCCCAGCATTCCGGCCACCAACAGTACAAGTATAACTGTGGATACCGGCACCCGGCGGATAAAAAAAGCTACCCAGCCGGTATATTTCCCGGTTAATTTTTCAAATTTTTGGTCAAACCAGTAGAAAAAACCTTTGGTGGGTTCTTCTCTGTGACGCAATAACAACGCACATAATGCCGGCGTTAATGTGAGCGCCACTAAGCCGGAAATTACCACAGATACCGCAATTGTAATAGCAAATTGCTGATACATAACACCCGTGAGTCCGCCCATAAACGCTACCGGTACGAACACCGAACACAGCACCAGCACAATAGCCACTACCGGGCCGGATACTTCTTCCATGGCTTTGATGGTCGCTTCTTTGACGGGCAATTTTTCTTCACGCATCAAACGTTCCACGTTTTCAATCACGACAATAGCGTCGTCCACCACCATACCGATAGCAAGTACAAGCCCAAATAATGTAAGTGTATTGATAGAGAAGCCAAACAATTTCATCCCGGCAAATGCGCCGATAATAGATACCGGTACTGCCAAACACGGAATTAAAGTGGCGCGCCAATCTTTTAAGAATAAATACACCACCAAGAACACGAGTACCATGGCTTCTAAGAGGGTATGGATAACTTCTTTAATAGATTCTTTTACAAAGAGCGTGGTATCATACGCTACTTGATATTCCATATCCATAGACGGTGGAAATTGTTTGGCAAGTTCCTGCATGCGTTGTCCTACCGCGTTGGCCGTAGCCACCGCGTTTGCCCCCGGGGAGAGATAAATACCTATCGGTACGGCGGGTTTGCCATTGTAATTGCCGTTAAATTCATAGGTCTGACTGCCCAGTTCCACACGAGCTACGTCTTTAAGTAATAAGGTCGTTCCGTCGGGACTGGCACGTAAAATAATGTTTTCAAATTCTTCCGGTGTAGTTAATCGGCCCGGAGCTACAATCGTATACGTGCGGTCCACTTGCACGGGCAGAGGCGGTTGCCCGATTTTACCGGCGGCCCGCTGCGCGTTTTGCGCTTGCACCGCTGCGGCAATATCTCCTACCGTTAAATTGCGTTGAGATAATACATCCGGCTTTGTCCAAATACGGATGGCGTAGTCATTGGCAGACATTACTTGCGCATCCCCCACCCCTTCTA
The DNA here is from genome assembly GCA_017646765.1 of Elusimicrobiaceae bacterium. Lineage (GTDB taxonomy): Bacteria > Elusimicrobiota > Elusimicrobia > Elusimicrobiales > Elusimicrobiaceae > Avelusimicrobium. The sequence continues at coordinate 13,831 of JAGCMD010000052.1, forward strand.
TACGTTTTAAGTCATCTACAATGTTTATCAGTGCGTAGTTACCTATGGTTGTGGTATCCGTTTGACCGGAGGGCGAATAAAGCGCAATGATTTGTAGTATGGCTGAGGATTTTTTATCCACCGTCACTCCGTAGCGGCGCACATCCTGCGGCAAGGAAGAGGTCGCCTGTTGGACGCGGTTGTTGACGTTAATCATGGCTTGGTCGGGGTCGGTACCTACTTTAAAGGAAACCAGCAAGCTCATATCGCCGTTGGAAGACGAAGTGGAATTCATATAAAGCATGTCTTCCACCCCGTTAATTTGTTGCTCTAACGGCGCGGCCACGGTGGTGGCAATGACCTCGGGGCTAGCCCCGGGATAAGAAGCGGCCACTTCAATGGTGGGGGGCGTTAAGTCGGGGTATTGTTCCACCGAGAGTGAAGTGATAGAAACAATCCCGGCCAGTACGATTAGTAGCGAAATGACCGTAGCAAAAATAGGACGGTTAATAAAGAATTTAGAAAACATAGCCGCCTCTTTTATTTACCCGTTGCCGGGGTGGACGCTGCCGGCGTTTGTGCAGCCGGATTCGGCATATCTGCCGTCGGAGTAGTATCCGCGGCGGGCGGAATAGACGTATCGGGCAACGCTTGGGTGTTGGGAGCCGTGGCCTCTTCAATGGCTTGTTCTAACGTAGCCATATCACGTCCGTCATCGGACGGTTGTTCCACCTTTTCCTGCGGTTGGGAGATGGTAAATTCTTGCATAGTAGGAGCAACCAACATACCGGGGCGTATTTTTACAAGCCCTCCGTTTATCACGCGTTCCCCACCCTTTAAACCGGACGAAATGATATACATATCGTTTTGCAATTCGCCTTCCACCGGGCGGAGCTCTACCGTATTATCTTCTTTAATAACGTAGGCCGTTAAACCGTTAGGAGACACCAACACCGCCGAGGCCGGCACCAAGACGGCGTTTTTAAACACCGCCCCTACTAAACGTACCCGGACAAATTGCCCCGGGATGAGTTCACGCGTGAGCGCCGGGTTTGCAATAGCAGCTTTGATGGCAATACTGGAGGTTTGTGTGTTTTCGGAGCTGTCAAAGAAAATCAGTTTCCCGCGGCGCGGATAAATCTTACCGTTGGACAACAACACTTCCACATAGATTGACACCTCTTCTGCGGGTGTTTCGCGGTAGTTCATTTCTTCAAGTTTTTGCGGGTTATCGGCATTGCCCACAGAAATCGTACCATCGCGGTATCCTTGGGTGAGTTTTTCAAACTGACTGCCCGGCATGGAGAAATTGATATAAAGCGGGTCAATCTGTACCATGGTAGTCAGTAAGCCCGACTCTCCGACGGCAGAAATCAAACTGCCTACCGTTTGGTTTTCTTTACCGGCAATACCGGAAATAGGAGCCGTTACTTTGGTATAACCTAAATTGATTTCGGCATTGTTGACGCCGGCCTGTGCCACTTGCACATTGGCTTGGGCTGTTTCGTAAGCCGAAAGGGCGTTGTCGTAATCTTGTTGGCTAACAGCATTTTCCGCGCGCAAGGTTTTCATACGTTGGAAAGTGCGTTTGTTGCGTTTGACTTCCGCTTGTGCTTGGGCGAGCGTACCGCGTGCTTTTTCCAAAGCAACCATATATTCTTTATCATCAATTTGAAAAAGCTGTGTGCCTTGTTCTACAAATTCGCCTTCATCATATAAACGGGCCTGTAAAATGCCGCCTACCTGTGCACGAATTTGCACATCCAAAGAACCGGCTATTTGGGCCGGATACTCCATAGTCCACGGATAGTCTTGTTGAAGAACAGACACCGCATTGACAACGGCCGCTTGCGGAGCCGCTGCCTCTTTTTTGTGACAACCTACGTTCATCAATAACACACCAACTAGAATAATACTTCCTGTACGTTTCATAACACTCCCGGTTTTTAATTTAATTTTCTTTAATTTTAGGAAACTTCTCTTCCGCGTAAATATCTTTATTTATATTAGTTTTTAGACATATTATACAAAAACTTTTATAATACGAGTATGAGAGTTTTTTTAATAATCTGGGTGTTTTTATTCCTGCCGTTATGGGGGGCTCCTATAGAGGAACCGGAAATTGTTATTGAGTTGACCGGCACCCCGGATAAAACGGTTACGGACGGGATAAATATTTGGGATAAGGACGCCAAAACCTTAACCCGGTTACTGGGCCGTAAAACACGCGAAGAAGCTTTGGCACTTATCACCAGTGTGTCCACCAAAGACACTAATGTGCGTGCTTCCGACGGTACTAAATACCGTTTTGTGCAATACGGACGGGAAGGAGGATACCGTAAGTTTTTATTCCGGGCCCAAGAACCGCAAACATTGGTAGCGGTAGCCACAACCCCGCAAGAGGCGTTGACTTTGTGCGAGCGTTATCGGGTGAATATCGGCCTAAGCGAAACAGAATTTTTAAACATCTATCCCACGCAAGCCACCGCTGTTTTTGTCGGGACAACCGGGCAATCTCTTTACAAGGTGCAAGAAGCTCCGCAGCCGAAATTTTTTCTGTTCAAAAACAAGCAACTGGTGCGTACACCGGAACCTGCCGAAGCGGAAAAATGGCTGAAAAGTCAAAAACAGGCCGCTGCGGTTCCGGCTCCTAAAACGGCTCCGGCTAAAACTTTCAAGGCTTTGGTGGAAGGGGGAACGGTAACGGACCAAATGTATCTGCCGCGCGTAGTGAGTCCTTTTCACCCCGTTCCCGTCCCGGTTACAGACGACACTTCTGCCCGGCAGCAGACGGCCAGCCCCTAAGAAATATGGTATAATATAAATAATCTTATGAATGTATCGGATAACAAGGCTCTTTTCTTTAAACGTGAGGCCTTAAAAAAAGTAGTAGAAGCTTTTGACGACGGCACGTTGGAAACTCAAGCGTACCGTATCCCTTTTGAAGTGTTGCCGCAAGACGCCACCTCCGGCGTTCGTTGCTGTATTTATAAGGAACGGGCTGTTTTTCGCGCCCGTACGTTGGCGGCGCTTGGCGGAAGTTTGGAACAGGATGACGAGGCTACTTCGTTAAACGATTACGCCAAAAAAGCGCTGGCTCGGCAAGAGATACCGGAGTCTATCTTAACGGTGCTGGATATTGCCTGCAAAGGTTGCGTTAAGGCACGTCATATTGTGACGGAAGCCTGCCAGGGATGTTTGGCCCGGCATTGTCAGCAAGCCTGTAAATTCGGCGCCATCTCCATTTCCACTGAAAACGGACGTTCCAAAATTGATCCGGATAAATGTAAAAATTGCGGACAATGTAAATCTTCCTGTCCCTATAATGCCATCACCTACGTACCGGTACCTTGCGAACAAGCATGTCCGGTAGATGCTATTCATAAACGGGAAGATGGTTTTGCCCACATTGATTTTGATAAGTGTATCTCTTGCGGACAATGTATAGGAGCGTGCCCTTTCGGGGCTATTTTGGAACGCAGCCAACTTATTGATGTGCTATCTGCCATGAAGAAAAAACGACCTATTTGTGCGCTGGTCGCGCCCTCGGTGGTGGGGCAATTAAATTGTACGTTAGCACAACTGGTCACAGCCTTAAAAAAAGCCGGTTTTGATAAAGTGACCGAGGTGGCCTTGGGGGCCGATATTACAACCGCTAACGAGGCACGTGAGTTGGTAGAACGTTTAGAAAAAGGCGCGCGGTTTATGACAACTTCTTGCTGTGCGGCCTGGGTACAAGCGGTTAAAAAACATTTGCCCGCCTTACAAGAATTTGTTTCTCATACCAAAACGCCCGCCGGATATACGGCGGAAATTGAAAAAGCCGAGGGGATGACTACGGTATTTATCGGACCGTGTGTATCTAAACGGGTAGAAGGAAGGGAAGACCCGAACATAGATTATGTGCTTACGTATGAAGAAATGGATGCTTTATTACAAGCGCGAAAAATTGATCCCGCCCAATGCGAGCCGGCAGCATTAGCTAAAAACATCTCCGGGGAAGGCCGTTACTACGGTGTAACCGGGGGAGTGGCACAAGCGGTGGAAAATGCCTTGGACGGAAAACTCGCCTTCAAAAAGCAAACGGTAAACGGTCTGGATAAAAAAAATATGCTGCTACTTAACGCCTATGCGCAAGGTAAAGCGGGGGATTTTCAGCTCTTGGAAGTAATGAGTTGCAAAGGCGGTTGTATTGGCGGGCCGTGCACCGTTAAAAAACAAGCGCAAGTTATTGATGCTATTAAAGAATTTGTAGCGCAAAGCCCCCAAGGTCCTAAAGCGTTTGAAGAAAACGACAAGTAAATATTCGTCCTAACGCGGGCAAAGCAGTTTGCCCGCTCTCGGACTAGCCACTAAAAAACCTCTGGCGATTGCCAGAGGTTTTTTAATGGCTCCCCGAGTAGGACTCGAACCTACAACCTACCGGTTAACAGCCGGTCGCTCCACCATTGAGCTATCGGGGAATAAATCTTTTCACTACCTAATTATTGTAGTAAATATATTCTTGTTTGTAAATATCTTTCTCCGAAAACCCACCCTTTACCCATAAAAGAGTGGGTGATTAAACCATTTAGTTTTTGCTAAAACGTCCGTTCGTAAAATGTTTCGCGCGGTGTTTCGTCCATGTCCGTTACCGTGTAAGGGACTTTTGCAAAATCAATTTTGGTTAGGTCCACTTTGCGAATAGCTGAATTATACATGGTGCGGTAATAGAACGCCGGATGCGTAACATCTGAAACGGCCGTCCATTGCGTAGCGCTGGGCATATCGGGTATTTTTTCGCCGGGAGCATATTCCGCGCCGATAGGCAAATCAAAATTGTTTAAGATGTGAAAAGCCTGTGTAACAGCCGCGTATGTATCCGGAACCGTCGGAGCACTGTGTAAGAAAAAGAACGCACGCACCAACCGTGAAGGCGGCGTCAAATCACCGGGCAGTCCCATCAAATTGGTGCCGCCGCCCAGCGAAAACAAGTGGACATCTCCCACCGTTTTATCGGGCGTCTCTCCGCCGGAAAGGTGGATGTAATTATTTAAGTTAGCTTGGTGCCACGGAAAACCCGGCGAGTTGGTAAACACCCCTAAATTGTTTTCATAAATGTGGCGTTCACCGCGGTTGGTAATTTCCAAAATCATGCTTTTCCCCGAAGCATCACTGATACGCCAATGCCCGGTGGCATAGTGCCCGCCGGCATCGGGCTTGCCGATGGGAATAATTTCAATTTTTTGAAGTCCCTCCAACGCTTCATCCACCGTAGCAAAGTTGGTCAACATATAGCGCACCAGCTCTCCGTCGCTAACTGATTTTTTGGCGTGTGCAGCCTTGTACGGTGTTAAACTGCCATAATGCGAGAAGTAAAAGATCCCTACATTTAACCCCTTTTCATGTACGCCCTCTGTTACAAAGCGCGGTTCCACCGTGCTGGCTCCCACCGCGCCGTATTTATTGTGCCACGTCTTTCCGTTTTCACCCGTCGGCGTGAGGGCGGTGTTTTTCATACCTCGCGGCATGACGATTAGTTTGCTGTTTAGGTTGCCGCCTTTCCACTCAATGGTACGTGCGAGCAACCGCGTGCCGTCTTGTGCATTGATGGCGATACCGGTACAAGCGTATGTTTTAGGTGTGCACAAGAGTCCTGCCGCTAACACGGCAAGAAGTAATTGGTAGCTTGTTTTTTTCATCTAATTCCTCCTTTAAAGGTATTTCTATTAGACTATATTTTTGGCCAAAACCCTTTTTATAAAAAGGGTTAGTTTTTAGAGAGAATACAATAAAAGGCCCGTTTCCGATTAGAAGCGGACCTTTGTTTTACTCATTATAAGGTTACGGCGTTATTTTCTGGCTCCGCGCACGGCGGCTCCGGAAGCATCATGCCCTCCTCCCGAGTGTCCGCCCCCGTGTTGACCGGATGCGCCCGGACCATGGGTTCCCCCATGTCCGAAGGCATTTCCGTGACCTTGGTGCCCCGGAGTTTGCCCATGGGCCGCGTGTCCGGGTGTGTTACCGTGGGGTTGATGACCGCTTCCCGGATGAGCCGGTGTTCCCCCGTGACCATTTGGCACGATACCGGGCGTAGGGCGTGGAGTGGGCCGCGGGCGCGGTTTCAAAGGAGCCGGCCGTGGCGGGAGCGGTCTGGGGGGCGAGGCCACAACCACAGGTCTGGGAGCTATCACCGGCACTAATGGTTTAGGTCGCGATACAATTACCAACGGTTCAGATACCACAACCGGGGCCGGTTCCACTTCTATTACGGGAGTAGTATATGACAGTTCGGCATACCCTTGGGGTGTTACCGTAGCCATACAACCTCCCAAGCTGATACAGCTTGCCAGCAAAAAGAATACTTTGTTCATACTAATCACCTCCTTACCTCTATATAAACCGGGAGAAAAACTTTTTATTGCATGCTGACACAAACGGCCTATTTTATATAATATAAGTATATGAACTGGAAGGAATTTTTTAGTAAGATGCGTGAGTTTTTAAAACTCACCATGCGTAAATACTCCTTGTTTTTATTGCGGCTCACCCCGCACCAAAACATCGCCCAAACAGTACTTTCTTATACTGTGCTGGGGACGATTGTTTTGTCGTTTCCGTTTATGACGTCCGCCCGCGTGTCTTTTTTAGACAACTTATTTACCGCAGCGGCAGCCGTTTCCACCGCCGGTCTGCAAACGGTTAATTTCGCCGAGTCCTATTCGTTTTTGGGTAAGTTAGTTGTGCTTATTTTAATTCAAATCGGCGGGCTTGGATACATGACATTTTCGTCGTTTGTCTATTTGTCTTTTTCCGAACGCCACCGCTTGCGCCACCGCCAACAAGAGTCTTTAACCGCCGAAGTCTCGTTGCCTAAAACGCTGGATATTACGTCCTTCTTGCATTCGGCGTTTGTTTTTACCTTGGTGGCGGAAAGTATCGGGGCGGTGTTTTTGTTTAATTACTTCCGGCATCACGACTACACCATTTTAAATGCGCTTTGGTATAGTATTTTTCACAGTGTGTCGGCCTTTTGTACCGCGGGATATACCTTGTGGAACAACGGCTTGGAAAATTTTGTAGACAGTAAAACCATCAATATCGTCATTTCTTGTTTGACGTTGGCCGGATCTATGGGGTTCATTGTCGTAACGGATGTGTTTAATTTTATCCGCCGGAAAACTGCTTCTATATCACTAACCACTAAACTTATTGTGTTGGCTACACTGATTATTTTGACGTTTGGTACCATTATTTTATTTGTTACCACCCCGGGCTTAACGATTTGGGAGGCCTGTTTCCAATCCATTGCCGCTATGACAACGGCCGGGTTTCATACGGTAAATACCGGGTTGCTCTCATCATGTTCGCTTTTAGCGTTAATTATGCTCATGAGTATTGGTGGGGCCCCTTCCGGAACGGCAGGCGGTATGAAGCTAACGGCTTTTTTTAGCGTGGTAGCCATTATGTATACCCGCTTGCAATTGCGTAACCGGGTGCAGGTGTTAGGGCGGCGGCTGCCGCTTATGCGGTTGTATGCGGCCACTTCTACCTTTTTATTGTATACTACGTTTTTACTGACCAGTATTTTCTTTTTAACCTGGTCGGAAAAACTGCCGTTTTTGAGCCTGGTTTTTGAATCGGCTGCGGCGCTAAGCACTAGCGGTTTATCCACCGGGATTACTCCCCAACTTTCCGTTCTCGGAAAGCTCATTATTATCGGTACAATGATTATCGGCCGTATCGGTGTGCTTACTTTCGGGGTAGCCCTGCTGAGCCATGACGACGACGAGGACGAAACTCCCAAGGTAAAACCGACGGAAGATTTGGCGATTTGATATGAAATTTTACGTAATTAGTTTGGGATGCCCTAAAAATCTAACCAACAGCGAGGAATTTTCCGCCCGGCTACTGGCTAACGGCCATAAAATGGTCTTTCGCGCCGAACAAGCCGATGAAATTATCATTAATACATGTGGTTTTATTGCTTCGGCTGTTAAAGAAGCCAAGGAAGAAATCCGTTACGCACTGGAACTTAAACGTGCCGGTAAAGTAAAAAAAGTAGCTGTTACCGGGTGTTTGGTGGAACGATTTAAAGAGCAATTAGCCCGTCAATTCCCGCAGATTGATACCCTTTTTTCCATTGCGGCGCAAGAACATATAGAAGATGCCTTACGCACGCGGGGAGCCGTTTTAGAGCCGTTGCCGTCGTCACTTTATTTGCCGAAATACAAGATGAGTTTAACCGCGCCGCATACGGCATACCTTAAAATTGCCGACGGCTGTAACAACCGCTGTGCGTATTGTACGATTCCGTTTATTCGCGGAGCGTACCGTTCCAAACCGATGGAAGATGTGGTGCGCGAAGCACGGCTGATGACACAAAACGGGGTTAAAGAAATTTCGCTGATTGCCCAAGATACCACATCATACGGGATGGATTTGTACGGCAAGGTGCAATTCTTGCCGTTGTTAGAAAAATTGCTTAAAATACGCGGCCTGGGCCGTTTGCGCATTATGTATGCGTACCCGCACCGCATGACGCGCGATATCGCCCGGCTGATGGCCGGCACTGACAAAATTTTTCATTATGTGGATATTCCGCTTCAGCATATAGCGGACCCGGTATTAAAACGTATGAACCGTCATTGCGACGGGGCGCAAATACGCCGTACCTTGGATATGCTTAAAAAGGAAGTGCCGGATATTTCGCTGCGTACCAATTTTATCGTGGGCTTTCCCGGGGAAACAAAAAAAGATTTTAACGAGCTTAAAAAATTTGTAAATGAGTATGAATTTGATAACATGGGCGTGTTTGAATACTTCCGCGAAAAAGGTACCGCCGCCTATGCTATGAAACAAATTCCCGCAGCCGTCAAACACGAACGCGCCCGCGAACTGGAAGAAGTGCAAAGCCGCGTGATTGACCGTTTAAATAAGCGGCTTGTCGGCACCACATTGGAAGCGATTTCCGACGGTGAAGATTTCGGCCGGACTTACAAAGATGCTCCGGATATTGACGGGAAAGTTACCTTTACGCGCCCGGTCAAAGCCGGCCGTATCTTTAAAGCACGTGTGGTGGCTGCCCAAGGCTACGAGCGCGAAGTAGAACCGCTTTTGTAAGAATATTCCCCGGGGGAACCCGGAGGCCGGTTCTTTCTAATCATAAAATCATATCTCGGATTCAGCATTTTTTTGTTATAACAGGACTATGGAAAAACCATTTGTCCGCGGGCGTGAAATTATTGTTAATGACAAAATGCAGAAAGGATATCGCTATGTATTGGCGTGTAATCCGGGGGAGAATTTTGCGCCTGATTTTACGCCCGAGTTAACCCCGGCCCAAATGCTGGCGCGGGGGGTATTTGAGGGACATTATCTAACCGATTGCCGGGCCGAATTTCCCGCTGCGTGGTTTAAGGGCGTCCGATTAGCGCCCGGCGGACCGGATGTTTCACTCAATCAGTTTAGGGTGAAATCGCGCCAGCCGCTTTCGGTGTGGCGGCAAAAGGGGTGGATTATCGGGCCGGATGTGCGCGGTTGGTTTCAATGGTATTGCCGGTACTATTTAGGACGGCGGCTCCCGGAAATAGATGCGGTACAAATTGCGCGGTGGCGCAGTTTTTACCGTCACAAGGCGCAAATCTTAAAAAATTGTCCGCCCGGTCATACCGAGTGCCGCCCGCGCCAGCGTCAAGCGTTATTGCAGTGGGCATATAATCCCGATTTTTAACATTCCCCTTGACAAACCGAATTTTTCACCTATACTATGTATTATGAGAAAATTTTATCTAATACTTTTATTGGTTTTATGCTATGTGCCCGGGTTTTGCGCGGCACCGTGGGGTGCTTTGCCCAATTATGTCAATGAGGCGGAACCTGCCAAAACCGGGGAAAAGTATCTGTTGCGGAAAATTTTAGAAGGCCAGCCGATTGCCGTGGGCTTGGATCCGTATAAGTACACCTCTGACAAATACGGCGGGTCCACGATTGAACAATATACCTTTGCCGAGCAGGACACCCAAGGAGAAGCCATTTACGATGCTTATAACGAGTGGTTTTTTAATGCGGTGCGCCATATAGAAAAAGCCCAGCGCGAGGACGAGTTCGCAGACATTTTGCCAATTCTTCGCAAAGGGGTGGAGATGATAATCGGCGGAAAAGACAATGATATAGAATTTTCATTTATGCCGCTTCAATCAATTCAACTGCATTGCAGGAGTGGGGCGGGCGGATGTTATGTGCCCGGGCTAAGCGGCCCGTCCAAAATGCCGGCTCGTATTTATCTGCCCAATAAAGATGTCTTCTTGAAGGCGAGGCAAAAAAACCTTAGTTTGCATGAAATCGGACATTCGCTCGGATTATCGGATCAGTATATCCAAGCCCGTTCGGTTAATTCAGATCCTCGGTATGGTTCGTCGGAAGAACGCGATTCTGTTATGAAAAAAGCCGGGTGGACAAAAGGTCTCAGTTGTGATGACGCGGACGGTATTATTAACTTGATAGATATTACCCGGGGTATTCGCCGGGGCGGAGAGACGGGGTGGAAAACTTTATGCCCTCATTCAAAGGAGTATTATATAGGTGGTACTTCGGCGTCCAAGGGGCCGTATCGTATGCGTTTTGATGAGCCTTTTGATTTTGTGACCCTTGATTCATACGACCCGGATGGAAAAGTAATAAAAACGCAATCGTTTCCGCTGGGTACGTTGGCGGAAGAAAATCCTTGGGAGGAAGGGGCGGCTCAAATAGTGCAAAGAGATAGTTTCGGACGCCCCGTTTTGGCCCAAGGGGCCGACGGGGAGACAGTTTATTATGATTACATCTATGACCGGGTACAGCGTTTGACAGTCAAAGACGGCCGTGCCTTGCGTTTCGTAAGAGAGTATTATTACCCGAAGCACGGCCCGGACCACCTGGCGGCTGTTAAAGAAATGGTTTTTATTCAGAACGGTTATTTGAGTATTGCTAAGGTAAAAATATCTACGCGCCACATCTGCACCGGCGAATACGCGGAATTGAAAGAAAAATCCGCCGTCCGTGCGTCGGAACGGGTTTATGATTCGGGTGGAAGATTGGTAAAGAGTTTTTATTGGGATGAACAAGAAGAGCAGGAGGATAAAACAGAGCCGGTGCCGGTGGCCCAAAAATCCGGAAGCGTGGTTTCTAAGTCTCGGAAAAAAGATTTAGCTCGCAGTATAGAACAAACCGTGAAAAGTGCTCAGCGTCAGAGATTAGAGGAGCAACTGGACGCTTGGACTCAAAAAACATGGAAGGATTTTATGGGGGCGTGTAAAAAATCAAACTGGGGAAAAAACGAACAAAATATCAACCTGAAAGAAAAAGGCGGGCCATCTGTTTTGTAAGGGATAGCATCCATCCGACATTTTCCATTTAAAAGGGCCGATATTTTAGTAAAATTAGGTAATGCTTACGCGCTTTAAAAGTAGAAACATTTGCGCGCGTTTATCGCTGTGTCTATAGGAAAATTTATGCGACTAGCCATTATATTATTATTTTTAGCAACCAATGTGTACTCGCAAAATCTTTTTCGGGTTATTGGAAAAAGCAAGAATATAATAAATATAAGCCGCACTACCGTGGTAAGCAAGGATATTCAAAGCATTGCCGAGACAGTTTTAAAAGATAGAAGCACCGACATTTTGGTACAAGCGGTTAAAAAAGAAATAATTTTACAATCGGTCATTGAGCAACCGGTTTGTTTGCCGGAAGAGGTGCCGGGCGGGTATAACTATTTGCGGACCGTTTCCAAAGAAATGCGCTGTGAGGGGCGTTGGAAGGGCGTGGTAGATTCCGACAGCTACAACGGCGCCCACCATATTATCAATAAATCTGTTTTGGAAGTAATTTACAAAGATTTGGAAATACGTGCCCGGCAAGCCGGCAATATGATAGATTTTACATTTGACGAATTTCAAAGTAATGCTCCCGCGGTGTTTCATCCTTTTCACAACTCGTCTAAATACAAACACATCTTTCATAATCGGGAAAGGCAACTGCGGTTGTATTATTCGGAAGGAGTCTTCGGGTGTATGGAAGACTATTTCAAGCAAATCAATCAAGTTAATGCGCTGGAAGGGTTGCAACTTTACGACCGGGAATTTATGAGAACTACACTATTGGAAAGCTCTCTTTGGGCGCAACATTACGGTTTGTTTTGGAAAATGTAGGTTCCGGCAAAAATTATTGGGGTACATTATTACACAAAATGTATAACTACTTTGCATTTGAGGTGTACAGCGTACCCTTTTATAAAACACAACAAAATCCGCCAAGATGCTTTCAAAAATCGGCAAATTAGCGGAAGTGTAATCCCACAAAAAGACGTTTTAGCCGCGCGGGAAGTTCGCTAAAACTGCTAAATCCCGGGGAGATTGGATATCCTCAGGACAGAAAATTACTCCTTTGCCCCGGCTTTTTGAAGGAGTGTAATAATTTCGGTATTTCCGTTTCGTTTGGCTGTTTGTAAGGCTGTTACGGCATAATTTTTACTCACGCCCCTAACATCCGCGCCCGCTTCCAACAATACTTTAACTACCTCTACCAAGCCCTTTTCCGTAGCAAATTTTAATGCCATTCTGCCGGGATTATCGGCTGCGTTTACATTCGCTCCCGCTTTAATCAATTCCTTGATCGCGTCGATTTGTCCGGAAGTGCTGGCGTACATGAGGGCTGTATGCCCGTGTTTGTTCCTTTTATTTACTTGAGCATGGGCGGCAATCAGCGTTTTTATGGTTTCCGTATGTCCCATACTGCTTGCATACATTAACGCCGTTACTTCGGAGCGTTCCGTGGCAGCATTTACATCGGCTCCCGCAGCCAGTAAAGATTTCACTTTTTCTACATCGTTTTTCGCACTGGCCCGTATTAAATCCATGTTGTCTTTTGGAGTAGGCCCGTCCGGTGATATCTGTATGATACTAACCACATCTCCCGAGGTTTGGGTTTGGGCTTGGGATGGGTTTTGCGTTCCGGTATTAGGCAATATTTTGACAATCGCTTCTTGGTGCGCTTTTTTCGCTATGGTTAAGGCGGTGTCACCACAGTTATTTTGAGCGTTTGCATCCGCACCGGCTTTGAGTAATTCCTTGACTATGGCTACTTGGCCCCATCGACCGGCTAACATTAAAGCCGTCTCCCCGATGGCATTTTTCATATCTATCTCGGCCCCTGCTGCCAGTAATATCTTTACTATTTCCAGACGGCCGTTTTCGGCTGCCTTTTGTAAAGCGGTTTGCCCGGTCATGGAATACATAGGGACTTCACACTTCCCCATAGATCCCAGCCAACGCGGCGGGGCGGCTTGTATGTTCACGTCCACACCGGCGGCAATTAATTCTTTAACGGCTTCTACTTGCCCGTGGGCACTTGCCTCTAATAAAGCGGATGTGTTTTTTGGATCTACTTTACCACCGGCCCCTTGTAAAATTTTTATTATTTCTTGGTTCCCGATTTCGTAAGCCAATTCCATGGCGGAACAATTTTTTCCGGTTACGCCGTCCGTGCTTTTTCTGTTCACGTCCGCACCGGCTTTGACCAATACCTTAATGATCTCTATATTTTTGGCAAATATGGCATGTTTAAGTATCGGGGTGTGGTCACAACCGGCACCATTTGCATTGGCCCCGCTGGCAAGCAAGGTTTTTACTACCTGTACGTTGCCGCCACGCACCGCTTCCACTAAAGCATTATTTCCGCTACATCCTCGGTTATGCGTAACCGTGCTAGTGGCAGCGCCGGCTTTTTGTAATTCTTTAACTATTTCCAAATATCCACCGGAAGCCGCAGCCGCTAAGGGGCTTTCTGTTCCCGATATATTGACTTTGGCCCCGGCGGCTAACAACGTTTTTACTATAGATAAATGTCCACCTTTGCTGGCAAAATATAAGGCGGTGTAGGACCTTGGGCCGGTAGAGTCGCTATAAGAAGCACTTTTGGCGTTAACATCGGCTCCGGCAGACAGCAATGTTTTAACTATTTTAAGTTGTCCGTTTTTGCTTGCAAACATGAGCGGAGTTTCTTTGCGAGAATTCCCTTTGTTCACATCCGCCCCAGATTTAATTAGTTCTTTTACGACGTCCAAATGTCCGGCAAAAATAGCCGCTAACAAAGGGGTTTGGCTGGGTGGGGGCGTGTATCCGCTTGCGCCGGAGCGGTTGAAATTTGGCTGTTTATCGTAATAGTTGCCGCCCTTTTCCCAAGCGGCTATGTTTACATCCACCCCTTGTTTTGCAAGTTCGCGGATTTTTTCCAAAGAACCGTTTTTGCAACTCTCAAATAATTCTTTTACTTGATCGGGGAGCGGTAGAGGTTCTTTGGCCGGTTCCAGTTTCCCGCCTAACGGACGCCTTTGATAGCTCACGCGAGGAGTGTCGCCCCCCGCATAGGCCTTATCACACGAAACGATTGTAAAAATAAATAGACTCATCATCCATACAAATTTACGCATACGATTTTGGCCCCCGGTAAAAATATCTTCATTATACAACATTTAGCGGGGAGGTGATTTTACTGAAATAATAATGAAAAAACCCTTCAGCTTATTGGCTGAAGGGCCTAATCCTAGCGAATGGGGTGGATGACGAGATTTGAACCCGCGACCTCCGGTTCCACAGACCGGCGCTCTAACCAGCTGAGCTACATCCACCATAAAATCCAGCACTGTATTCTATCAAATTATGTCCTACCCGCGCAAGCGCGCGGGTGGAAGCGCTTTATTGGTTAAGGTTGTTGGGTTGTTTTTGCCGGGTGGCTAAGTAGCAAAACCATACCCCCGGCAGGACGGCGGTGGTAGCGGCCCAGAGAGCGGCCTTTAAATTCCATTGATTAGACAATAAACCAATAAGTGCCGGGGAGAGGGCATCTCCTAATAAATGGATAATAAAAATATTTACCGCAAAAGCCATTGCACGCATGGAGTTGGGGGTGGTATCTACTAAAGCGGCAGCGATGGCCCCGGTGGGTAAGAAAAGTAAAACAATCGCCGCACCGAAACACGCCAACGCGGTGTAAATATAAGTAGCACAAAGCCCCAGCCAAATGGGTATCACGCAGCCCAAGAGTGCGGCAGCCATTACTTCGTAATAGGCCTGGCGAGATTGACGCAGTCGTTCGGCGGCCCATTTGCCACCCCAAAAAGTACCAATGGCCCCGCATACAATCACCAGTCCGCCAAACCAAGTTCCGGCTTGTGCCACATTGAGTCCCAAGTGCCTCACAAAATAGGTTGGCACCCAGGCCGAGCATCCCCCGATTAAAAAAGTAATAACTGCTTGTACTAAACATACATATAGAAAGGGTTTGTTCTTAAGCAGTTGAACATAGTCAATCAAGCGGGGCTTATTTTTTTCTGTTTTAGGCAGGCGGGCTTTGTCGGGTAAAAACCAAGCCAGCAAAGCCAGTAACATCCCGGGCACACTTACAAGCATAAACGCCAGCCGCCAGCCCCACGTTTGCCCGATAAGGCCGCCCAGTATATAACCAAGGGCGCTTCCTACCGGCAAAGCCAACCCGAATAAACCCAGTATCCAAGCGTGTTTTTCTTTGGGATAATGTTCGGCCAAGAAAGGTTGGGCAATCGTAGTAAATCCGCCTTCACCAACTCCTACCGCGCTGCGGGCTGTCAATAGACCGGAGAAGTTTTTGGCAGCCCCGCCGGCAAAGGTGGCCAGGCTCCATATAAACGCGCTAAGGGCGATTAAGTGCGGTCTGCTTTTTCGGTCGGCCCAATAACCGCAAACAGGTGCATAACACATATACACCAGCATAAAGGCCGAAGCCAATGTGCCTAGTTGTAAATCGGATATGTGCAAGTCGTTTTGTATAAGCGGAAAAACGACGTACAAAACTTGCCTGTCTATGTAATTAAACAGATTTAGTAAAAATAAAATGAGAAAGAGTCGCTTGCGGGCCATTGTAATTATTTTATAAAAAAAGGAAACAGCTTGAAATTTTTATATAATGAATTTATATAAAAGGAGGAATTTATGAAACGTGGTTTTACACTAATAGAGTTGTTGATTGTGATGGTAATTGTTGCTGTGTTGGTAACCGTTGCGTTGCCCAAATACAATGCCGCCTTAGAGCGTGCCCGTGCCCGAGAAGGTATTGCTAACATCAAGGCCGGGATAGATGTGCTCAATACGCGTTACGTGATGAACGGAAATATGTATACCGAAAACGGCGGCGGTGTATTAGATAGTCACGGCAATTTTTTAACCGGCAACTTTATGAAACCGAAATATTTTACCGCACCGAAGGCAACAAGAAAGACGGATGGTTCAATACAGGGATGGAGTGCTGTCTTGGGTGAGATGTTTACTAGATGGCGGTTTGAAGTTTCCGTTATTCGCAAAGAAGGGAACGAAGAAGTATATTCCTTAGATTCTTTGGCTATGAAGGGAGGAATGTGGCCGGATATTAGGTGTATCCCGCGGGGAACAAACGATGGCAGCGTTTGTGAGGCGGCGGGGTTTGAGCCAGCCAACTGTTACCAAGACGATATTGATGCAGGGCTTTGTACTCCCCAAGACTACATAATGCATCTAAAATAAGCATTTACAAATGGCCGATTTATTCAAAAACCCAACCCCCGGTATACCCGGGGGGATGTTTTTTTAGACTATTTTGAAGAATCGTTTTTGTTGTTGGGAACCAAGTGGTGTGTCAGTTCGCGCCAAAGTTGTTTCGCCAGCATTTTGCGTGCGCGTACGGGGGCCTTGTCAGTCGCGCGCCGGCCATAATTGGGCGGCAGTGAGTGGGGGGTGTCTATCGTTTTGCCGCTATCCCACGAAATGCGTTGGCTGGGGTACATGCTTTGCTGTCCGGTAATTAGAAAACTAATCACACACGCCACCGTGGCATAGGGGGCAATTTGCGGTCCAAAAAGTTCTATAGCCATAATGCTGGCGGCTAACGGCGTGTTGGCGGCTCCGGCCAACACCGCCACGAGCCCTAAGGCGGCTAAAGTAGCCGAATCTACGTTCATAAAATCAGCCAACATAGCCCCGGCTTGTGCGCCTACGAAGAAAATAGGAGTTACCACCCCGCCGATACCGCCTGCGGCAAACGTAATGGAAGTAGTGAGAATTTTATATAGAAACCCAAAAGGGGATTGCAGCCCGGCTCCGCTGAGCGGTCCGTCAATCCCCGCGATGCCCAGCCCTAAATATAGCGGGGAAGTCGCGTATCCGATTCCGATAAGCAATACTCCGCCAAATACACACGTAATGAATAAATTGGAACGTCGTGCAATATAGCGGAAAACCACCCGCATCATTTTAGAAATCTCAATAAATAAAATGGAAACCAAACCGAAGAACATCCCGGCTATAATCATTTTTAGGAAAAATTGTTCCGAAAATACCGGCACGAAATGTAGTGGGTGGTAAATATAGTTTACGCCCAAGAAAGAAGTTACTTGGAAAGCCGTAATCCCGGCTACAAGTGCCGGAAACATCACTTCATAGAAAATATGACCTACCCACAATACTTCCAAACCAAATAACGCGCCTGATATCGGTACGCCGAAAACACCGGCAAAACCGGCGCTTACGCCGCAAATCATCATTTTGCGTTGGTCTTCCAGACTCATATGCAAAAATCGGGAAAGTATAGAAGATACGCCGGCCCCCACGTCGGCGCAGGGGGCTTCCTTCCCGGCAGAACCGCCGGTGGACATGGTAACAATAGACAGCACAAAACCTTTCAATATAGAAATAAACGAGACCGGGCGGTAAGCATTGATTTTTTTAATAATGGCGTCGGTGGAATAATCTTTATCGTGCGGAGCTGTCCGGCGGGAGAGTAAGGCTACTATATATAGTGCCAAGGGCAACCCTAAATAGAAATAAGGAATTTTATTGCGCCACGCGATAGCATTATCCAATGTTTTCAAAAACACGGCATCCAACGTACCGATAACCACACCGATAAATGTGGCCAATAAAAACCATTTGATAATGTTTAGGACGTTTTGGGTTGGTTTATCTAATATCTTCATATTCTACATATTAGCAAAAAAGCGTACTTGCTTACACAAACGTAAAAAGATTAAAAGATTATATTTTCCGGCAAGCGGGGGGCGTTGTTTTTTTGCTATACTATATAAAAGCGCGTTCCTTCGTCGTAAGCGGAAACGCGGCACGAGAGGTGTTTTTATGGAATCTTTTATTTCTTCCGTCGTCACAATTGCGCTGGTAATGGATGGTTTTGGCAACATCCCGCTTTTTATTGCGGCGCTTAAAAAAGTAGCGCCCGAACGCCGCAAAGTCGTGCTTTTGCGCGAGCTGGGTATTGCCCTTTTAATTATGGTAGGGTTTTTGTTTATGGGCGAGTGGTTTTTGCGCGCCTTCGGGATTCATAATTATTCACTGAGTATCGCCGGCGGAATTATCCTTTTTATCGTATCGGTTAAGCTCGTTTTTAGCAACGAAACGGAACCCAAAAACGACCCCAAAGAAGACGAACCTTTCATTGTACCGTTGGCTATTCCGTTGGTGGCCGGCCCGGCGGCTTTGTCTATCGTGATGATTAGTGCTGCGCAAAACCCCAAATGGGTTACGCTGGGGGCGGTGCTGGTGGCTTCCGTTATTAACTCGGTTATTTTGATGATGTCTTTCCCGCTTAGCCAGGTGTTGGGTAAACGCGGGCTGGCGGCTATTGAACGTTTGAGCGGGATGATTTTAATTTTAATGTCGGTGGATATGGTCATGAGCGGGATTTCCGCTTTTGTTAAAATGTAAAGATTATGAAAAAATTATTTATTTTTGTTGTTTTATTGGTTTCTTTTTTGCTGGGCAGTTTGCCCGGCCGGGCCGCCGGACAAGAAAAAGTGGAATTTGCTTTATTTGTAAGCCCCTATTGTGTGCATTGCAATAAACTCAAAAAAGAGTATTTGGGCAAACTGAAGGAAAAATACAAAGACACGGTTCATTTTACCGAATATGATATCACCCAGGACGGTAACCATTTGATTTTTGTGGAAACAGCCAAAGCCTACGGGCTTGATGAAAAAAAGATAGGTTATCCGGCGGCGGCGGTGGGTAGCACTTTCTTGATGGGATATCCCACGCAGATTGGCACCTATGCCGAAAATGCTATAGAGAAAGCCCAAATGCTGGGTGAAAAAACGATTGTTAGGACTTCTTCTGCCGGCGAAGAGCAAGCCGAGCAGGCTTTTAAAAAAATTACCTTCTGGGCCATTATCAGCGCCGGGTTGGTAGACGGTATAAACCCATGTGCGTTTGCGGTCATCGTATTTTTTATTTCGTTCTTAACGGTATATAAATATACCCGCCGGGAAATTTTGATTGTGGGTACGGCTTATTGTGTTTCTGTGTTTTTGGCGTACCTGCTTTTGGGAATCGGGGTATTTAAATGCTTATATGCTTTGCGAGGTTTTGCATACGTTATCAAAGCTTTTTATATTTTGACGGCGGGTTTATGTTTGGTATTTTGCGGATTAGCTATATATGATTTTGTCATCTATACAAAAACCAAAAAATCAGATGGCATGCTCTTGCAGTTACCGCTGGGGTTAAAAACGCGCATCCATAAAATCATGGGGTTTTTCCTACGTGATAAAAATAAAAGCACGCTGCGCCTGACGTTGGCCGCGTTAGCCGTTGGGTTCGGCGTGTCTTTGGTGGAAGCGGTGTGTACGGGGCAAGTGTATGTGCCGACGTGTGTGCTTATTATGCAAGAGCCGGCTTTCCGTGCCCGGGCAATTTCGTATTTAGTGCTGTATAATTTGATGTTTATTGTGCCGCTGGTGGCGGTATTTTTGCTGACGCTGCTTGGATGCGAATCTAAAGTGTTCAATGATTTCCTGAAAAAACATTTGGGCCTTACTAAAATAATGTTGTGTTTGGTGTTTTTGGGGCTGTTTATTTTGCTCTTGGGCAATATCTAACTCAATCTTATGAAGAATTTACAAAGCCGCCTGCAATTGCTGTTTTCGTCGCACAATCGGCCATGGGCGGCGCGCGTTTTTACAGGGGTTTGTGTCGTTAGTTCGCTAATAATGGCTTTGTATATGTTGGGCATGCGTTTTGCTTTTTTGTCCAACGGCCTGAGCCACGACGAACTTTATTCCGCCGCTACCGCTTCGCCTCATCTTTCCTTTGGATTTATCTGGAAGGAAATGCTGCTTAGAGATGTAAACCTACCGTTATTTAATGTGCTCTTGTTTGGTTGGAACCGGGTCTTTCCTTTTACCCCCGGTTGGATGCGTTTGTTCCCGGCTGTAACGGGAGCTTTAGCGGTAGCGGCGGCTTGGTTTTTGGCTCCAGCGTATTGGTCGCGGTTGAAAAAATATATATTTTTTACCTTAATGTCCGGCTCGTTTATTTTGGTGGCCTATGGGCGGATATTGCGTACTTACTCGTTATCTATTTTATTTGCGACGGTGTTTTCGCTGTTGGCCCTGCGGTTTATCTATCAATTTGAACAAGGGAAAAATCCGCCCGTTACGCATTGGATTTTGTTTTTTTCGGCGGGATTGTTGGGGGCGTATAGCCATTATTTTTGTTCGGCCTTGTTTTTTATTACGGCGTTGGTAACCTTTTTGTATGCTTGTTTTTATAAAGAGGGACGCGCATGGGCTTTTTGGGGGACGGCAGCGACGTTTTTCCTGTGGAGCCCGTGGCTGCTTCATACCCTTTTGATGATGGGCTCCCCCGGCGGTTCTTGGTGGTTTCAAACGCCCTTCTTCAAAGCTACTTTTGATATTTTTGTTTTTTTGTTTGGTCCGCAAACGTTGTTTGTCGCCCTGTTGTATGGGTCGGTCTTGGCGGTGGTTTCCATCGTATTTACACATAAGAAAAAACTTTTAAAACAGGCCGATTTTGTACTGCCTTTAGCACAAATACTCCTTTTGCTGGGTGTGGTGGCGGTGGTTTCTTTAAAATTTAATTTATGGTTAGAGCGCTACTTTTTGCCTATCATGGTATCTTTACTGCTTTTGTTTGCGGAGTTTTTGGAACATCTGCGTAAACAACATTGGGTGTTACTGGCGTTGTGGCCGCTGTTGCTGGGGGCATGGGTGCGATTTTTTGGTACCCTTGAATATCTTACCTGGCCGGAGTATACCGGATTGCATGAAGCATTTGTTTGGCTGACGCAGACTGAAAAAGCAGATAAGCTGCTCGTGGATTTAGCAAAAACCGGCTACCCGCGTGCCGCTCTTTGGGAGATGTTTTCTTTTTATATACCGAAAGGATATAAGTTGGAACTCATTGAATTGACGCCGAAAAATGTATCGCTTTCTTGGCAAACCAACCCGAAAACATACATTTTGCTGCCCCTTTGTTCGCACGTTCACTTGTTAGAGACTTCCGTAAAGACCTTCTCGGAAGAAGACGGTGCCCCGTTGTTGTTTAGAGGAGATACTTGTTTGTATACGGCGCATCCGATTGCAAAATAAGGAGAATTTATGAAAAAAATATCCATAGTTTCCAGTGCTTATAACGAGCAAGAAAATATCCCGTTGCTCTATGAGGCGGTTAAGAAGGAAATGGCAAAATGGGCGGAGCAATACGATTACGAACAAATTGTCGTGGATAACGGATCTACGGACGGTACATTAGATGTACTACGCAAACTAGCCGCGCAAGATGCGCATGTGAAAGTAATTGCCAATGTACGCAATTTTGGGCACATCCGCAGCCCGTATTACGGTATTTTGCAAGCTGGCGGGGATGCAGTCATTTATTTGGCTTCGGATATGCAAGACCCGCCGGCGCTGATTAGTGAGTTTATTCAAGCGTGGCAAGAAGGATATGAAGTCGTTCTCGCGCAAAAAAAGCAAAGCAAGGAAGGGAAACTCTTTTTTGCTATGCGTAAATTGTATTATTGGTTGCTTAATCTGGTTAACGACTCCGGGGCCGAACTCGTTGCCAATTGCACCGGGTTTGGGCTCTTTGATAAACGCGTTGTAGATGAATTGCGCCGGTTAAACGACCCGTATCCTTATTTACGGGGACTGGTGTGTGAGTTAGGGTACAAGAAAAAATTAGTGCCTTTTGTGCAACCGCCGCGGGCCGGTGGAAAAAGTAAAAATAATTTCTATACGCTTTATGATAACGCCATGATTGGATTTACCAACCACTCCAAAGTGCCGCTGCGGTTGGCGGCGTTTGGCGGGTTTGTGTTGGGGTTGGTCAGCTTTGTTTTGGCGTGCGTGTATTTGGGGCTTAAATTATGTTATTGGGATAAATTCCCAATGGGTACGGCTCCTATATTATTAGCGGTTTTGTTTTTTGCCTCGGTGCAACTCGTGTTTATGGGCATCTTGGGAGAATATATCGGAGCTATTTTAACGCAAGTACTTAAACGTCCGCTTGTGATAGAAAAAGAACGCATTAACTTTGATAAATAACCGTGGGTGGCTATATGAAAGTTCTGCTTGTACGTACGGATTCTCAATTGGGCGACACCATTTTTGAAACGTGTTTTTACCGCGAGCTGAAACGGCATTTTCCCGATGCTTACATCACGGTTATGGCCTGCGGCAACCGCCGCGTATTAGAAAATTTACCATATATAGATGAGTTTATTTGGCTGCCGCCCAAAGGTTTGGGCCGCATTTTGCGTGCTTTTTGCGCCTTGCCGTATATTTGGCGGCAAAATTATGATGTGTTGGTTTCTCTTACGCCTACGCTTCGTATGAAAATTTTTAATCGGTTTTTGCGCGCACGCCGCAAATTCCCGTTTGAATACCGGTTAGGTATTCCGGCTGTAAATGCTTATGTAAACATACTCAACCAACTGGGTGCCCAAGCAATAGATGCTTCCTACACGTTGGTAATTCCGCCCCAAGCCCAACAAGAAGCAACGGCTTTTTTAACCCGGCATCAACTGACGCACACTCCTTATTTAGTATTTAACCCGATGGCCTCTTGCGTTTCTTATACACTAACGCCCCGGGACGTTTTGCGGATCGTACGCGGTTTGCGGGCGGCCGGTTTACACGCTCCGGTGGTTGTACTGGATTACAAAAAGCAATATCCGTCTGCGGAGGCAGCTGTGTACCGTTTTGAAAGTAACGACGTTTTAGCCGTGGCACAGCTTGTTAAACAATCGGCCTATGTACTAACGGTGGATACGGCTATTTCCCACATGGCAGCCACTTTTAATAAACCTATGACGGTTTTATTTACGGACCAGCCCCGGGCCGCCCTGCCTCGCGCTAAAAATTTAGAACACTTGATTAGTTTTGCTCCCGCTACACCCCATACGGCCGTGTTATGGGCCAAGCATACGGTACGGGCGATACCTTTACCCAACATAGTGCGTACGGTGCTTGCCGGTTGGAGCAGCGCAAGAAAATAATAGTTGCTTTTTCCCTTTTTTACTGCTATACTAACCTTGTAGCCCCCCTGGGGTTGCGAAACTCTGTAATATAAACAAATAGGAGGAAGTATGAACAAGAAGGGTTTTACCTTGATTGAACTCCTGGTGGTAGTGCTTATCATCGGGATTTTGGCCGCTATGGCCTTGCCGCAGTATTTTAAAGCGGTGGAACGCTCCCGCATGGCGGAAGCTGTGGGATTGCTCGGCAGCATTGCCCAATCTCAACAACGCAAATTCTTGCAAATTAACAAATATGCAGAGAATTTCAAGGGCTTGGATGCTGCCCCGAAAGGTGCCAACGGTTCCGTTTACTACACCAAAGGTGATCCGGAGAGCGGTGCGAACGGCAACGGCTTTGCTATTGAATTGTCCGGCAATGCTGTAGACGACGGTATGGCTACGGCTACCCGCGATGCCAACGGCAACACCTTGCAGTATAAATATGAATTGATCCGCTACTATGCCTCCAACGGTACGGCTTGCCACCCGTTGGAAGCTGATGACAACGGCGCTGCCTTGTGCGCTGACTTCTGCGGTATCAACAGCTTGGATAACACCAAATACTGCTGCAACGACGGAAGCACGGATGACGGTGGTGAAGCGAGCTTGGACGATTTGACCGGCGCTTGCACCAAACCGACCGCTAACTAATTTCGGTTTTTCCGAAATCAAAACCCCCGCTAAACGCGGGGGTTTTTGCATGTTGTTGTATAGAGAACCCCCGGAATAGCCGGGGGTTCAATAAAGGTTATACCGGTGCCTAGGTCGTTTTAGAAGGATTATTTCTTGTTAGTTTGTTGGTGGGTAAGCGAAAGCAAGAACAGGTAGTAATAAAAAAGGTTGTCATCCCCGAGAGTCTCTGTCGGGGATCTCCCGCTTTTACTTACGCAAGGGTGTCTACGAACGAAGAGGAAATCGGGAGATGCCGGACAACAAATTTCCGGCATGACAAACTAATTTATAACAGCAAAAACCAAAACGCGGGGAAACGCGAGTGACGGGATGTGGGAACTACTTTGAGTAGTGGCTAGTAGGGAGAGGGCTACGCCCGTCCTGTGAAAA
>JAGCMD010000053.1 GCA_017646765.1 Elusimicrobiaceae bacterium
AACTTTCGTTAAACGTCAAAAACGGTGTGATTAAAGAGGCGCTCGTAGAAACTTTGGGCTGCTCGGGTATGACGCACTCCGCCGCTATGGCCGCGGAAATCTTGCCCGGCAAAACGATTTTGGAAGCATTAAATTCCGACCTCGTTTGCGACGCTATCAACACCGCCATGCGCGAACTTTTCTTACAAATTGTCTACGGCCGCACGCAAAGTGCGTTTTCCGACGACGGACTTGCCATCGGTGCGGGCTTGGAAGATTTAGGTAAAGGCCACCGCAGCCAAATCGGCACGATGTACGGTACCGAGGCCAAAGGGCCGCGCTACCTGGAAATGGCCGAAGGGTATGTGCTTAAAATCGGTTTAGATAAAAACGGCGAAATTATCGGTTATCAATTTGTCAACTTGGGCAAAATGATGGACGCTATCAAAAAAGGCGAAGACCCCAAAACCGCCTACGAGAAAAACATCAGCAAGTACGGCCGCTTTGACGAAGCCGTCAAAGTCATTGACCCGCGCAAAGAGTAAGCCCGAGGAGAAAACACTATGATTACGTTTGAAGGATACGAAAGAAGAATTGATAAAATCAATGCCGTGCTCAAAGAAAACGGCATTAAGTCGCTAGAAGAAGCCAAAGAAATCTGCACCCAAAAGGGCGTAGACGTGGAAGCGATTGTAAAAGGCATCCAACCGATTGCGTTTGAAAACGCCGTTTGGGCGTACACCGTCGGTGCGGCGATTGCTTTTAAGAAAGGTGTCAAAACCGCGGCCGAAGCGGCCGAACAAATCGGTGTGGGGTTGCAAAGTTTCTGTATTCCCGGTTCCGTTGCCGACCAACGCGCCGTAGGCCTCGGCCACGGGAATTTGGGCGCCATGTTACTTCGCGAGGAAACCAAGTGCTTTTGCTTTTTAGCCGGACACGAAAGTTTTGCCGCGGCGGAAGGGGCTATCGGTATCGCCCGCACCGCTAACAAAGTGCGCAAAGAACCCTTGCGCGTAATTTTAAACGGCCTGGGTAAAGATGCGGCGTATATCATTTCCCGCATTAACGGTTTTACGTCGGTAGAAACCGAATATAACTACAAAACGGGCGAACTCAAAATCGTCAGTGAAAAAGCATTTTCCGACGGCGACCGCGCCAAAGTGAAATGCTACGGCGCCGATGATGTGAGCGAAGGCGTTGCCATTATGCGCCACGAAGGCGTGGACGTTTCCATTACCGGCAACTCCACCAACCCGACCCGCTTTCAACATCCCGTTGCCGGAACGTACAAAAAATGGGCGACCGAAAACGGTAAAAAATACTTCTCCGTGGCGTCCGGCGGCGGTACAGGCCGCACCTTACACCCGGATAACATGGCCGCCGGCCCTGCCTCCTACGGTATGACCGACACCATGGGCCGCATGCACAGCGACGCGCAATTTGCGGGTTCGTCTTCCGTGCCGGCACACGTGGAGATGATGGGCTTAATCGGTATGGGTAACAACCCGATGGGGGGCGCGACGGTGGCGCTTGCCGTAGCCGTTTCCCAAGCTAAATAGTTTGGCTTAAACCGCGCTTTAAACCCCCAAGGAAAAAATTTCCTTGGGGGTTTTAGGTTTCCAAATTTAAGCCCTTAGCCGCCGACTTTCGCTTGCGTACTTGCGGCGCTATGCGCCGTCCACAGGACGTACGCCGCGCTCAACTTATGGCGGCTAATCTTCTTAAATTTGAAAACATACCCGTCTCTTTTATTTTAAATGCCTTAAAAAGTTTTACGTACGAATATCCCCTAGGACGTCATCCTGAACTGACTTAAGGATCTCGTCGTGTCCTAGGGAATATTCGTTGCTTGTGAGGAGCGCAAATTTGCTTCAAATCTGAAAAATCATCTTCCCATTTACAAAGTTAGTCTTTTGGGCGGTGAGCTGCCAAGATTTGAGGGTGTCCCCTTTATTTGATTTTTTATTTGAAAAATTTCTATTGACTTGTTTTTTTTTTTTTTCATACAATGATTTTGTAGGAAATTTAGTCTAGGAGACATAAAATGAAGAATAATGGTTGTAAAAGAGCGTTTACGCTCATAGAATTACTAGTAGTAGTTTTAATCATAGGAATACTGGCGGCGATTGCCTTGCCGCAATATCAAAAAGCGGTAGAAAAAGCACATACGGCCGAAATGGTAACGTTTGTGGGAAACGCTAAAAAAGCTGTTTCTGCCTATGTTTTACAATACGGGATGCCTTCCGTTTCTACAGATATGTTGACTACGTCAGCGTTGGATTTAGATTTAACACAAGGGCTAACCTGCCCCGATGGTGAAGATTATTGTTATAGCAAATATTATATCTATAAAATTTATTGCACAGGGTTAGACTGCAGGATAAATGCTAATCGTACTCGTTCCGAAGGGTTGAATGGTAACTTTCACGTGAAGGGACAAATATACACACCAGATGGACGGACTTGGCGCGCGGATTCGGTGGCTTTAGACAAATTGGGAGAAATATCTTGTCGCATTTTGGCCGAACAGGCCGATGATAGTAGCGACGCTGTTTGCACCGCCGAATAATTTTGTTCTCAATTTTCCAATCTATCTCCCGGGTAATCACGCGGGGGATATTTTTTCTATAATATTGCTATGGATAGAGTGCTCTTAGAAGACTATGCCAACCACCTGACGTTTGAGCGGCAGCTTTCGCACAATACGGTGGCGTCATATACTTCGGATGTGGAACATTATTTGGAGTATTGCGACGCTAACGAAATCTTGCCGCAAGACGCGCCTGCCCGCTTTTTGGAACAATACAATTATCAATTAAAATCGGTGGAAGGGTTAGCCCCGGCCAGCGTGTTTCGCAAAATGGAAGCGGTGAAAAGTTTCTACAAATTTTTAATGATTGAAGAGCGCATACAAGACGACCCTACCCGGTTTATTAAGTCTCCTAAATTAGCCCAAAAAGTGCCCGAGCAACTTTCTGTGGAAGAAATGAACCGCCTGCTTTCCTACCCGGTTGAAAACTTTGCCGAGGCACGCACGGTGATGATGATAGAACTTTTGTATGCGGCCGGATTGCGCATCAGCGAGCTATTGGGGTTGCGTTTGGAGAATATCAATACCGAAGAGGGCTGGGTGTTGGCTTTGGGCAAAGGCGGCAAACAGCGTTTGGTGCCCATTCACCCGGCCTGTGCGGTACGGGTGAAAAGGTTTATGGATTTACGCGCGGCGTATTTTGCCGGCAAAGAAACCGATTCGGAAGTTTTTCTAAATAACCGCGGTAAAAAATTAAGCCGTGTTTCGGCTTGGAAAGATTTAGCGGATTTGGGCCGAAAAGCCAACATTTCCCGTCCCCTACACCCGCATTTATTTAGGCATACCTTTGCCTCGCACATGCTGCAAGGCGGGGCTGATTTGCGCAGTTTGCAGGAAATGCTCGGCCATGTTAATTTGACGACCACTCAAATTTATACTCACTTAGATGTAACCGACCTTAAAAATAAGCACAAAAAATTTCATCCGCGCGGATAATTGCGGGCTAATTGGGCGTGTTTGCTAAATCTAATC
The DNA here is from genome assembly GCA_017646765.1 of Elusimicrobiaceae bacterium. Lineage (GTDB taxonomy): Bacteria > Elusimicrobiota > Elusimicrobia > Elusimicrobiales > Elusimicrobiaceae > Avelusimicrobium. The sequence continues at coordinate 3,542 of JAGCMD010000053.1, forward strand.
TAAAGCATAAAACCAGCCTTCCTCATCAATGGGTTTTCCGCCTAAGGCGCGGCAAATTTGATGGGGGAGCCGGCATCTTTCCAGCTCGCACTCCGGGAAAGCTGCCATACAAAAAGAACTGTGCGAGGGGCGTATGATGCCCGGCTTGGCTGTAAACCACAGGATTACTTTGTTGTCAAATTCAGCGTTTGTTATGATGCTTAACGCGAGAATATCACACGTGGC
>JAGCMD010000054.1 GCA_017646765.1 Elusimicrobiaceae bacterium
CGCTTCTTCCGGCGGTATAGGCCCAGAAAACGAGTACCGGAATTACCAATAATATAAATACCCACGGATGTAAAAATTCCAATATATCCTTGGTAAACAACTGCAGCAGCCACCATATCGCGCCGATAAGGGTTCCGGCTCCGGCGGCAATGAGTACCGCCCTAAGTACGTCTACATACTTTTGCCAAAAGGCAAGCAGTAGTAAAGTGATTAGAAATAAACCGGCGCAAATGACGGAAAAATAAATCATAATTTTTTCTCCTCACCGGCAGCAACCGGCGGCTTGGGGGTTGTTTCCCGGATGATCTCCCGCACAATTTGGATGTCTTTATTACGGGCGTTTTCCGTGGGCTCGGCTTTGGCAAACTTAACCAAATCGCCGGAACTTAAAAAATCTTTCAACCGGGTAAGTAGCGGCTGCAAGGCAGGCACATTTTTGGCGCGGCGCAAGAGCTCTACCGACGTGTCTGCCGAAGTATCTATATGAAATTGCCGCCAAAAATATTCACGTAAAATATCGCAAAGCGTAATATAGAAAAGTTTATATTCTTTGCGTTCCCACAAGCCGCTGTTAAGTAAGAGGTCTATTTTGGACAAAGCGATTTCTTCGCACGGGCGAGTGTCTTCTTCCTCTTTGATTTTTAATGAAGCATTTTTAACGCGGTAGACCCAGTAATAAATCACATAGATGAGTGCCGCTATCAAACCTAGCACAAGCAGCCACGCTAACCAACCGGGCGGCACCCGTGCCGGACGGATTTCGCGTAAATTTTTATCATTAAAAATTTTGACGGGGGTTATTTCTAACGGATTTGCCTGTTCGGATTTAGTAACTTCCTTGCCATCTTGGGAAAGCACAAAAGTAACTGTGAAAGTAGATTTTCCCAACACAAACGGCACGGCCGTAAAATCGTAAGAAACCGTGCCGGGGGATTGGCGCGTTAAAGAAGATTGTGTAATTTCAAAATCGGGGGAAAGAGAATCTTTATCTATTTCCACGGCATATCCCGGTGTGTGCGCGAGCTGGTACTGTCCGGTAAAAGCTTGGGCGAAAGGTGCTTTTTCGGGGAGTTGCGCTTGGGTGACAGCCATTTCCTGTGCGCCGAGTAGGCCCGCGCAGCAACTAAAACCGATAAAAAGAAGTAATTTTTTCATGTTTATCTCCGCAATTTTTTGGCGCGCTGTTTGAAAAATGCAATGACCGGGTCGGCCGTATCTTGCGCGGTATCAACGACGATAGGTTCTATCTTATACGGGCTAAATAACCGGCGCAGTTGTGTGTCGTGTTCAGTGTGGAAATGTTCCAATGTTTCATTGAGCTCGCCTGAAGAAAGACTGATGAAATCTGTTTCGCCGGTTTCGGGGTCGGTTACGTCCAGACATATCGCCACGTTAGGCAGCCGGCGTTCTAATTTATCTTGTAAAATGACGGGAATTAAATCAAATTTCTTGGCCGCCAACCGAAACGGTTTGGCAAAAGAAGCCAGCGGGGCGATGAAATCGGAAATTAAAATTAAAATTCCCTGCCGTTTGATGACTTTGTTTAACGTTTCCAAACTCAGCCCGATATTTGTGCCGCGGCTTTTGGGCTCAAAAGCGACGACTTCGCGGATAAGACGCAAAATATGCTTGCGGCCTTTGCGCGGCGGGACGTATAGTTCCACTTGGTCGGAAAATAATAAGAGCCCTACTTTATCGTTATTTTGCAAGGCGCTTAAAGCAAACAAGGCGGTCAGTTCCGCCGCGGCCTCTTGCTTAAATTGTTTGGCAGAACCGAATTGCTGGGAAGCAGATACATCGCACGCAATGATGAGTGTGAGCTCGCGTTCTTCGTTATATTTTTTGATGTAGGGGGTGCCGGTACGCGCGGTTACGTTCCAGTCAATGGCGCGGATATCATCTCCCGGGGTATATTCACGCACTTCGGAAAATTCAATACCTTGCCCTTTAAATGTGCTCAAATATTCTCCGGCAAATGTTTCCGACACCAGCTTACCGGTTTTAATTTCAATCTGGCGAACTTTTTTTAAAATCTCCGCAGTATCCACAGCTGCCCCCGTTATTTCTACGGTACGTCTACGGCATCAAAAATTTGTTTCACGATTTGTTCGGAAGTTACATTTTCCGCTTCGGCTTCATACGATAAAAGTACGCGATGGCGCAACACATCTAAGCCGATCGTTTTAATATCTTCCGGTGTAACATAGCCGCGGCCGTTTAAAAACGCATACGCTTTGGCGGCCTGCGTGAGGAAAATCGTCGCACGCGGGCTGGCACCGTAGGCAATAAACGAAGCTAATTTTTCCAGGCCGGCGGCTTTGGGGTCGCGCGTGGCAAAAACTAAATTAACGATATAGTTTTTGATTTTTTCGTCTACGTAAATAGTGTCCACCACGCCGCGGGCTTTAGTAATCATTTCCGGGGTGACTTGCGTGTTTAACGTGATGGCTTGGTGCGAGGCCATACGCTCCAAAATCATTTTTTCCTCTTCTTTTGTAGGATACGTAACCATTACTTTAAGCATAAAGCGGTCCACTTGTGCTTCGGGCAGCGGATACGTACCTTCTTGTTCTACCGGGTTTTGCGTGGCCATCACCATAAAGGGGTTGGGCAAAGCATACGTTTTTTCGCCGATAGTTACTTGCCGCTCCTGCATGGCCTCTAACAAAGCGCTTTGTACTTTGGCGGGGGAGCGGTTAATTTCGTCGGCGAGTACAAAGTTAGAAAATACCGGCCCGCGTTTAGGGTAGAATAAACCGTCTTTCGGGTTAAAAATCAGCGTACCGGTGATATCGGCCGGCAGTAAGTCCGGTGTAAATTGGATGCGTTGAAATTGCGCGTGGATAGCTTGGGCCAATGTTTTGACGGCGAGCGTTTTGGCTAACCCGGGCACGCCTTCAATTAAAATATGTCCGTCGGCTAGGAGCGCTACAAGCATTTTTTCTACAAGGTCATCTTGCCCGACAATAACCTTGCCGACTTCCCGTTTCAAATCTTGTAAAAAGAGACTTTCTTGCTGCACTTGTTTGTTTAAGGTGGTAATATCCATAAGCTCCCCCTAGTTAAAATCCGGCCTGAGCCGTGGGTAAATCTTCCTATATTATAGAAAAGGCGCGAGAACTTTTAAAGGGGGAAATTTTATATTAGTAAGTGTTCGTTGACTAGCCCAAGAAGTTTACCTTATAATATAGACATGACAAAAAATGAGCAAGCCAAACAACTTTTTTTACAAGGACATAATTGCGCGCAAGCGGTACTTTGCGCGTTTGCCGATGAGCTGGGGTTGGACGATAAAACGGCGTTGGCTATTTCGGCGGCTTTCGGCGGCGGACTCGGCCGTCAGCGCGAAGTATGCGGGGCCGTAAGCGGGATGTGTATGGCGCTGTCGCTTAAGTCGGCGCCGAAGGACCCCAACGACCACGCGGCCAAAGCGGCTTTTTATGCGCGTGTGCAGGAAGTGTGCCGCCGTTTTAAGCAAGAAAACGGCTCCATTATTTGTCGTGAACTGTTAGGGCTGTCTGCCGGGCCGGATGCTCCCACGCCTGAGAAACGTACTCCGGCGTATTACGATCACCGCACGTGTGCGGACAAAGTAAAATGTGCGGCCGCTATACTGGAAAAGTATTTAAAAGAAGAAAATTTGTAAAGAATGTTCAAGCCCGCTCAGGCTGTTTATCCCGCTTAAAAATGCTAAAATAACATATATGGCAAAACTAGTCAGAGGGTTTCGGGATATCTTTGAGCCCCAATCAAAAAATTTTACACAACTTGAAACTTGCGCCCGCGAAGTATTTTCGCTTTACGGGTTTAGCGAACTGCGCTTGCCGACGGTAGAACAAAAAGAACTTTTCGTCAAATCTACCGGCGAAACGACCGACATCGTCCAAAAGGAAATGTACGCGTTTGAGGACGCCGGACACCGCCAGCTGGCTATCCGCCCCGAAGGCACTCCCGGCGTGGTGCGTGCGTATTTGGAAAACAATTTCGTCCAGCAAGCGCCCGTGCAAAAGTTTTATTACATCGGCAATATGTTCCGCGCCGAACGCCCCCAGGCGGGCCGTTACCGCGAGTTTGAACAAATCGGCGCCGAGTATATCGGCAATTCCGCTCCGGCGGCCGATGCCGAAGTAATTTTGATGCTCAAAGACATCGTGGCCAAGTTCGGTGCGAAAAATTACACCGTCAAAATCAACAGTTTGGGGTGCGATAAATGCCGCCCCGTTTACCGCCAAGCCCTCATTGATTTTCTCTCCAAAGAAAAAGATACGTTGTGCGAAAATTGCCAAACGCGTTTGGAAAAAAACCCTTTGCGCGTACTTGATTGCAAAATTGACGGCCCGCGCTTTCAAGGCCGCGTGCCGACGATGAAACTCTGCCCCGAGTGCCAAGCACACTTTGACGAAGTGCAACGCTTACTTCAAGGTAAAATCAATTTTATAGTTGATCCCATGCTCGTGCGCGGGTTGGATTATTACTCCCGCACCGTGTTTGAATTTCAGGCGGGGGACGCTTCCCAGAACGCGATTGCGGCGGGGGGAAGATACGATACACTTGTGAAAAATATGGGCGGCCCGGCCACGCCGGCTATCGGGTGGGCAATGGGTGCCGAGCGCGTCATTTTATCGCGCGGCGAAACGGAATTTGCCAAACCTAAAAGCATCTATTTTGTGTCTATGGATAAAACGTGCAACGAGGCCGCGTTTAATTTAATGCAAGCGTTGCGCGCCGCGGGCATTAAAACCGAGGGCGGACTCTTTGATAAAAACATCAAAGGCCAAATGAAGCAAGCCGACCGTTGCGGGGCCGCGTATGCGGTGATTATAGGCTCGGACGAATTGGCTGCGAACGAAGTAACCCTTAAAAATTTACAGACGGGAGAACAACAAAAAATCTCCTTTGACGCTTTACCGAGCGAGGTTAAAAAATTCCTATGAAACGAACCAATTACTGCGGCGATATTACCGCCAAATTGCTAGGTACCAAACAAACTTTATGCGGCTGGGTCAACAGTTACCGCAACCATGGCGGCGTGCTGTTTATCAACGTGCGCGACCGCAGCGGCGTGTGTCAATTGGTAGTAGAGCCCAACAGCCCGTTTTTTGACACGGCCTACGGACTTCGCAACGAGTATGTGATTGAAGTAACGGGAACTGTTAAACGCCGCATTGAAGGCGCGGTCAACCCGAATATGAAAACGGGCGAAATTGAAATTTTGGTGGAAGATTTAAAAGTTTTAAATACGTGCATCCCCTTGCCGTTTGACGTGGAAAATTCCCGCGGCGTGGCCGAAGAAATCCGTTTAAAATACCGCTATTTAGATTTGCGCAATCCTAAAATGTTTTCTAACTTGCTTTTGCGACACCGTCTGGCGCAAGCGGCGCGCCGCTATTTAGATGCGCAAGGTTTTTTGGAAGTAGAAACGCCTATTTTAACCCGTTCCACGCCCGAAGGCGCGCGCGATTACCTCGTGCCGTCCCGCGTACACCACGGCGAATTTTACGCCCTGCCGCAAAGCCCGCAAATGTTTAAGCAAACCTTAATGGCCAGCGGCATTGACCGTTATTTCCAACTGGCGCGGTGTTTTAGAGATGAAGATTTACGCGCCGACCGCCAGCCCGAACATACGCAGATTGATATGGAAATGTCTTTTGTGACGATTGACGATATTCACGAAATTGTGGAAGGGCTCATGAAGGAAATTTTCAAAACAGCCGGAAAAGAATTACAAACGCCGTTTATCAAACTTCCGTTTGACGAGGCCATGGATAAATATGGCTCGGACAAGCCTGATTTGCGCTACGATTTGCAACTGGTCAACGTAACAAAATTGTTTGCCAACACCGGATTTAAAGTGTTCCAAGACGTGCTTGCCGCCAAAGGGTCTATCTACGCGTTGCGCGCGGAAAAAGGCGCATCTTGCTCGCGCGGTCATTTTGATAAACTGACCGAACTTGCCAAGAAAAACGGGGCTAAAGGGCTTGTGTGGCTGAAAGCAAAAGACGGTAAATACGAAGGCCCTGCCGCTAAATTTTTCACGCAAGAAGAACTGGCCGCTCTTAAACAAACTGTAGGGGCGCAGGACGGGGATGCTATTTTGGTCGGCAGTGATGCAAATAAACGCACGTGCCAAACTTTTATGGGGGCGCTGCGCAAAGAACTTGTTAAAAATCTGCCGCCAAAAACCGATTGGGCCTTTGCGTGGATTACCAACTTCCCGCTGTTAGAATATATCCCGGAAGAGGACCGCTGGGACGCGGCGCACAACCCGTTTACGGCGGCCGTGGAAGAAGATTTGCCGAACTTGGAGAAAGACCCGGGCTCGGTGCGGTCGTACCAGTTTGACTTGGTGCTTAACGGAAACGAACTTGCCTCCGGCTCGGTGCGTAACTGCCGCCGCGACGTGCAAGAGCGCATTTTGGCCTTGATGAAACACTCCAAAGAAGACGCGGCCATCCGCTTTGGCATGCTCTTAAACGCGCTGGAAGCCGGTGCGCCGCCACACGGCGGAATCGGCTTGGGGTTGGACCGCATTACCGCGCTACTGGCGGGGGAAGAGTCTATCCGCGAAGTCATCGCGTTTCCCAAAACGGCGCAAGCGGCCTGCCCGCTTACGGAGTCACCCAATAAAGTGGACGAAAAGCAGCTGCAAGAACTCGGCATTGAAATTACGAAAGAATAAAATAGTAAGCCCCGCTAACGCGGGGCTTTTCTTTTTTGAAAATTCGGCTATAATAATAGTATGAACGAAAATAAATCTTTTTTTATCATTACGTTTGCGCTGGCGGCTATGCTGTTGTTGGCGGCGGCCCTCTTTTATACCGTGCGCCCCGGCCAAGAACAAGCCCCCGGTTTGCCCGGCGCGTCTATGTCCGAAGCACAACCGTTGGTTGAAAATCAAGTGTGGGAAAAACTTAAATCAAAAGAATTTTTTGAAGATGAAGATATTCCCCAACCCGGCGCGTCGGTTGCCAATTTACGCGGGGGGGCGTTTTCCAAGGATGCCGGGCAGCCGCGTGCAAACAAATTCCAGCAACTACATCGCGGAAGTGCCGATGCTTTGTTTGTGAAATCTTCACCCGCTTCTTCTGTTACGCAAGCAGGGAGAAATACCGTCACGGGGAGTAATCGTTTAAATTACGAACAAACACCGGCCCGTTCGGGTTCTTCCGTCGGGCGCGGGTATGCAATGGGGAGCGGTACGCACAACACGGATAATACGTCCGATAAGGTAGCGCAAAAAACAGCCGTGGCCTTTGCACCGCTTATGTCTAAGTACACCAAAGCACAGGCGGAAAAATTAGAAAAAAGACTGGCTAAATTGCCGGGACTTATAGAAGAGGCTGTTGTGCGCGCCATGTTGCCTAAAAGCAAAAAGGACGCTAATATAGAGAAATACCTTCACCACCGCGATGGGGAAGACACTGCTGCGGTAAGTAAGAATCCGGTTGATGTTATAAACAAGCAATTTGCCCGTCAGAAAAAAAGCATTGTAAATTCTATGAAAAAAGCCTACGGCGACAAAGCTGCCGGGCGGGCAGGCCGCTTGATGGATGCGTATCAAAGCGAAATTTCCCAAGCGCTTAACGAGCCCGGTTTAGACGCGCAGCAAATTCGCCAACGTGTACGTCAGATTAGTAATAAATACAATGAGAAGTTAGAAAAATTAAATAAGCAAAGTGCCCAAGAACAGGCCGAAGAACAACTGGCAGCAAAAACGCAAACGTTGCAAGATGATTTGGCTAAAGCGTACGGGGATGAAGTCGCTAACCGGTTGGGGCAAATCAGCACGGAGTACGACCAAAAGGCGTTGGCACTTTCGCAGGAAAATTTAACGGAAGAAGAGTATCTCCGGCAATATTATGAAAACGAACATCAGCGCCGAAAAGAAATGGAAAAGACGTTGTTAGATAATGGTAAATCTCTCAAGGATTTACGCGAGTGGGAAGACAAACAAGAAAAGGCGCGCATTGACGATATGACCAAGGCGGAAGAAGAGGGGAAACAAGCCCCGCAAGCCTACCAAGCCAGCCGGGAAGAAAAAGAAGCGGCTAGCCAAAATCTCCGGAAAGAAAGCAGCGAGAAAAAGGAACTAGCCAAGCAAATGTACGGTGAGGCCGGTGCAGCGCAGGTTGACCGGATATACAAAAATTACGAGGCCCAAACGCAGGAAATCTTGAATAATAATGAAACTTCCCGCTTAGAAAAAGACACCTTGCTTATGCAAGCGCGTCAAGAAGCTAACAAGGAATTGGAACGCGTCTTGCAAGATCCCAAAATGAAACAAGCGCGGATAGATACGCAAGTACAGCACAGCTTAAACGAACTGATGAAAAATCCGGAAGTAGCCGCTAAAGTTCCGCCGGATCAAGCGCGGGATGTGTTGCGGGAAATGTACGAGGCCGTGGATAAAATTAACGAAAGCAAATCCCTTTCCGACGAACAAAAAGAGCAACAAATTAAAGCCGTTCAGGCCCGTGCAAACCACCGGCTTGCCCAAATGGCGGGTGCGCAGGAGTAATTTGAGGAAGTAATATCCGGCCCGCTATTTTGTTATAATACCTATAGATGTAGTTCTACTTTACAGGAGGGGTAAAATGCCCGCAAAAAAATGTGCTTGTTCACCGTTACAGGCGCACCGTGCTAAATTCCAGCCGGTACTGCCTAATATTTTAAAAAAAGGTCCGGCCTTTGTAAAACCGAAACTGGGCAAACCTACTAAATCGGTAGCCGATCAAGCCACCGTCAAAAAGATTTTCCCTAATACGTATGGCCTTCCGGCAGTTACCTTTGTGAAAGGCAACAACACGGCTCTTTGCAAGAAAGCCGTGCGCGTGGGAGTCGTACTCTCCGGCGGACAAGCCCCGGGCGGACACAACGTCATCGGCGGTTTATTAGACGGCCTTAAGAAAGCCAACGCCAAAAATAAACTCTTTGGTTTTTTAGGTGGCCCCAGCGGCATTGTGGATAATAAGCTGATGGAAATTACGCCTGCGTTAATGCAAGATTACCGCAACACCGGCGGGTTTGACCTCATCCAATCGGGCCGCACGAAAATTGAAACGGACGAACAATTAGCCGCCGCCAAAAATAATCTGATTAAAAATAAATTAGATGCGCTCGTCGTGGTAGGGGGGGATGACTCCAACACCAACGCGTGCGTCATTGCCGAGTATTTAAAACAACAACATGTGGATATTAGCGTAATCGGCGTGCCGAAAACGATTGACGGCGACCTGAAAAACGAACACATTGAGGCGTCGTTCGGGTTTGATACCGCCACGAAAATTTACGCGGAACTCGTCGGCAACATTGAGCGCGACATGAACTCCGCACGCAAATACTGGCACTTTGTGCGTTTGATGGGGCGCAGTGCGTCGCACATTACCTTGGAAGTCGGCTTAAAAACACACCCGAATGTCGTTTTAATTGGCGAAGAAGTTTTGGCCAAAAAAATGACTTTGGGGCAAGTAGTTAAAAGCTTGGTAGATGTAATTGTCAAACGTGCCAAGGCAGGCAAAAACTACGGCATTGTGCTCGTGCCGGAAGGACTGATTGAGTTTATCCCGGAAATGAAAGAGCTGATTAGCGCGCTGAACGATTCACTCGCTGACAATGAAGCTGCGTTAGCCAAACTTGCTACCCCGGCTGCCAAAAAAGAATTTATCCTAACCAAACTGCCCAAAAAACTAGCCGATCTGATGCGCTCGCTCCCCGACGGTATTGCCCGCCAGTTAATGCTGGACCGCGACCCGCACGGCAACGTCCAAGTATCTTTAATTGAGACGGAAAAACTGCTCGTTGAAATGATTAAAAAAGAACTGGCCGCCCTGAAGAAATCGGGCAAGTACACCGGCAAATTCGCCACGATTACCCACTTCTTTGGTTACGAAGGCCGCTGCGGCGTGCCGTCTACGTTTGACGCTACGTACACGTATGCACTCGGTTACAACGCGGCGGTGCTGGCGCTTAATAAATGCTCGGGCTATTTATCGTCTGTACGCAAACTGACCCGCAAAGCGCAAGATTGGGAAGTCGGCGGTGTGCCGCTTACCATGATGATGAACATTGAACGGCGCAAAGGAAAAGAAAAACCCGTCATTAAAAAAGCCCTTGTGGAACTCAAAGGCGAGCCGTTTAAATACCTCGCCAAAAACCGCACGATTTGGGCGGAAAAAGACCTGTTTGTTTTCCCGGGGCCGATTCAATTTTTCGGTCCTGCCGAGGTAACCGACATCACTACATATACGTTACTGTTGGAACAAGGCAAGAAAATAAAATAAGGTTGTTTTTATATAAAAATCCGGCGGTATTTACCGCCGGATTTTTGTATGTTAAGGGTGCGGCCCGCAGGGTTCGGGGATCTTCAACGCTTGAAATTACGTAAGGAGGAGATGCCCGATAAAAACCTTCAGGCATGACGCTTAATTTTTTGCTGTTTATCCCGCCCGTTAGCACCGTTTACAAAAAGCGTCAAAATGGGGAAGAAATTTTTCATGTTTGAGCGGGAGCGAGTTTGAAAAATTTCCCATTTTGAGTGCTTTTTGTGGTGCCCTTGGGCGGGAAATCTTTTGTTACTTTTTGGGCAATGCCAAAAAGTATAAAAAAGCCTTGACTTATTTTTTTTGTTTTAATAATTTTACAGCAAATTTACCCTAGGAGAAATAAAAGGAAGAATAATCGTCGTAAAAGAGCGTTTACGCTCATAGAGTTGTTGGTAGTAGTTTTAATCATTGGCATTTTAGCCGCGGTGGCCCTACCGCAATACAAAAAATCGGTGGAAAAATCAAAAGCCATGCAAGCCATTGCAATGCTCAAATCAGTTGTTAATGCGCAACGGCGATATTTTTTGGCTAATGGGAAATATGCTGAGCATTTTGATGAATTGGATATTACTATCCCTTGGGCCGGGCACACCTTATTTCACAAAACCATTGAGGAAACTTTATCTAACGACGATTGGGCGTTGCAACTGATAGGCGGTGACAGCGGCAGCGTGCGCGTGGGCCGATTAACAGGACCTTATAGAGGAACAGGTTTTTATGTGTTTTTTAATTATACGGGTGCTTCCTCCTATAAAAGTAACGTGTTGTATTGCTTGGAAGCAAAATCTACCTCAAGCTATCGGGTAATTTGGAAAGGAGCACAAGGCGAGTATTGTAATAAATTATTCAAAGGCACCTTAATTACACCGACAAACGCCAAACCGGATTCTTTTTTGATTTCAGACGCTGCCTGGTAGTCCCCCTTATCAGCTCAATTTTTCCACTGTTTTTTCTAGGCATAAACCGGTATAAATTAGTAAAATGTACTATATATGCAATTTATACTTTTTATACCGATTTTGTTTTTTTCTATTATCGTGCATGAGTTTGCCCATGGTTACGTGGCTTACCGCTTGGGAGATAATACAGCCTACTATTCGGGCCGCCTGACCTTAAACCCGCTAGCGCATGTAGATTTTGTGGGTACTATTTTGGTGCCGCTACTATGCGTGGGTATCGGGATGCCGCTATTCGGTTGGGCTAAACCCGTGCCTGTAAACCCCTTAAACTTGCCGTCGCCGCGTAAAGATATGGGCAAGGTGGCTATTGCCGGGCCGACGGTTAATTTGCTGCTGGCTGTTTTCTTTGCGATTGTCTTGAAAATTGTTATTTTATCGCAAGGTTTTTTATCGGCACATCTGGTGCAGGGTTTATTTGTGGCGTTACAGTACGGTATTTTGGTTAATGTGATGCTGGCCGTATTTAACTTAATGCCCATTACACCTCTGGACGGAGGACGTATCGTTACGGCTCTTTTACCTATCAACACGGCCCTATCGTACGACCGCTTTTTCAGCCGTTACGGGATGTTGATTGTGATTGGGCTTATTGCCACGGGGCTAATTCGGTATTTGATTTTGCCGCCGGCAACGCTTATGCTGACGCTGATCGGCCAAATTTTATAGAGGTTTTTTATGACAGATAAAAAAATTGTACTTTCCGGTATGCGCCCGACGGGCAAACTCCACTTGGGCAATTTCCACGGCGCACTTAAAAATTGGGTGTCTCTGCAGGATAAATATAACTGTTTTTTCTTTGTGGCCGATTTGCACTCGCTCACGACCGCGTATGAACAAACCGAAAATTTAGCCGCTAACTCGGAGGCGATGCTGATTGACTGGCTGACCGCCGGACTGGACCCTAAAAAATGTACGATTTTTATCCAATCGGACGTGCCCGAAGTAAGCGAGCTAAATACGTTACTCGGCATGATTACGCCCTTGGGGTGGCTACTTAGAAACCCGACGTACAAAGAGCAATTGCAAGAACTTTTTAAGCAAAAATACGCCGGCCAATTAGACGAAAAATCACTCGGTGAAAAACTGGCCTCTATCGCCGGCGATGAAGAAATTTCCTGTTTTGGTTTTTTGGGTTATCCGGTGCTGATGGCCACGGATATTCTTATTCAGCAAGCGTCGTTTGTGCCGGTCGGGCAAGACCAAACCGCGCATTTGGAAATTGCGCGCGACCTCATGCGCCGCTTTGAACAAATCTACGGCGAGCAAGTATTTACCGAGCCGCGCCCTTTGTATACGTCTGTGGCGCGCGTCCCCGGTATTGACGGGCGGAAGATGTCCAAATCGTACAACAACGCTATTTCGCTGGGGGAAGATTTAGACAGCGTGCGTAAAAAAGTGATGACCATGTTTACCGACCCCAACAAGAAAAAAGCGACCGACCCGGCCAACCCGGAAGGTTGTGTGGTGTATGCGTTTCATAAAATTTACAACCCCCACTGTGCCAAACGGTGTGAGGAGTGCAAGGCGGGGGCACTCGGTTGCGTGGCGTGCAAAAAAGAATTATTTGCACTCATGGAGCCGGAACTGACATCGTTTGCTACGCGGCGTAAAGAAATTGAACAGAATAAAGCGCAGCTTGCGCAAATCGTATCCGAAGGAAAAGCGCGCGCACGCGAAAATGCGGCGGCGACACTTACCAAAGTTAAAAAAGTAATGCGGGTGATTAAATGATAAATGCTCCGGCGGCTATTAACGTACACATTAACGTCTTTGAAGGTCCGATGGACCTGCTGTTGCATCTCATCAAAAAAGACAATTTGGACGTGTGCGATATTAACATTGCCGAAATTACCAAACAGTACTTAGATTACTTAAACGTAATGAAGGAACTAAATTTGGAAGTGGCCGGCGAGTTTTTGGTCATGGCAAGTACTCTCATGCAAATTAAGGCCAAGACCTTACTTCCCAGCCAAGCGCCGACGTCTGAAAACGAAGGGCCCGACCCGGCGAAAGAGTTAATTGCAAAACTCGTTGAATATCAAAAATACAAAGAGGCCAGCACGTATTTAAACCAAAAATTAGAAGAAAATAAAGATAAATTTTACCGCTCGGCCCCCATTTTTGACAGCGGGGAAAAAGTCGTCAATGTGCAAATGTTTGATTTGCTCGCTGCCGTCAAACGCGCGTTTGAGCGCTTGGATGAGCGCAAACGCATTGAACTTTTAAAAATAGAAGAGTTCCCCATTGAAGTAAAAATGCAAAAAGTGGTGGATATGCTTTCCAAGCGCACGTGGGTACTTTTGGATGATATTTTTGTGGGGGAGACGAAAAAGCGCGGGGTAATTACGTGCTTTATGGCGCTGTTGGAACTTATAAAA
>JAGCMD010000055.1 GCA_017646765.1 Elusimicrobiaceae bacterium
AGCCTGTCTTTTCAGAAACCATGTTGACGATTTCTCTTGTAATAGTAGCTTCATCTAAAGCGGCCGCTTTGGGCGCGGATGCTACTGCCGGAGTTGCCGCAGGTGCGGGTTGTGCTACGGGTGCAGGCGCAACAACAGGCGTTACTGCAGGTGTAACCGCCGGAGTAGGCGCAGGCGCCGGGGTTTGTACCGGGGCCACAGCCGCTTGTACAGGCGCACCGCCTGCATTTGTCAGTACATATTTAATGCAATGGCGGATCGTCGGGTAATCTTTAAGTTGGATACCTTCTTGTTGCGCGGTAATACCATAGTGTTCGCGCATAGCCGCAAACAGTTCGGCTTGTTTGACCGTATCAATACCCAGGTCGGCTTCCATATCTAAATCTAAATCAAGCATATCTTCCGGATAGCCTGTCTTTTCGGAAACCATGTTGACGATTTCTCTTGTAATAGTAGCTTCATCTAAAGCTTTCGGTGCAGGTTGCGCTACAGGCGCAGGTGTAACCGCCGGAGTAGGCGCGGGTACCGGGGTTTGTACCGGGGCCACAGCCGCTTGCACAGGCGCACCGCCCGCATTAGTCAATACATATTTAATGCAGTGGCGGATGGTCGGATAATCTTTTAATTGGATGCCTTCTTGTTGTGCGGTAATACCGTAATGTTCGCGCATAGCCGCAAACAGTTCGGCTTGTTTTACCGTATCAATGCCCAGGTCGGCTTCCATATCTAAATCTAAGTCCAGCATGTCTTCCGGATAGCCTGTCTTTTCGGAAACCATATTGATAATTTCTTTGGTAACGGTGGCTTCGTCCAGAGCTTTCGGTGTAGGCTGGGCTACCGGTGCGGGAGCAACCGCCGGGGCTTGTACTGCCGGTTGAACTTCCACGGTGACATGTTGAGTAGTGTGTGAATGTACCGTATTTACTTTATCTACAAATGCCTGCGAGCCTTCCATTACCAAAGCGGGCTTAACGCCGTGTTGGTAATTGTCCTTAATGCGGAGCGTATTTTGCACTATTTCAAGTACCGGGTTTTCCTGTCCGGAAACTGATTTAAGCCACGCATGGTGTTTGGCGTTGTCCGAAATACGCGGCTCGCCTACTTGCCAAGCCTTTTCCAATAGCGTCATACCGATTTGGGAACCAAACCCGGCCGCTAAGCGAAGTGCATATTTAAAATCATAATGGCCGCCTTTACTTAAAGTAATACCTTGGAGTTCCGGGTCGGCCTCTTTAAAGTTGGCAATCGGCGGTACCAGCCCCGTGTTTAAACAGCGTACCGCAATTACGTCTTCCAGGCCGGCGCCCATGGAGTGCCCGGTAAAACCTTTTGTGTTACTGACAATAACTTTACTGACGTTTTCGCCAAAAGTTTCCTTCAAGGCGTAAGACTCCGCACTGGCCGAACCGCCGCGTGCCGGCGTATATGTTTCGTGCGAGATAAACACCAACTGCTTGGCGATATCGGCCCGGTTCAAACCGTGCTCTTTTTCCGCCTTGGTGACTAAGCGGTTCATGACTTGGGCAATGTGGTTTACATCAATGCGTGTAACGTGAAAACCGCTGTTGGCAATTTCGGTAGACAGCAGTTTAGCCAGCGGCTTCATCCCGCGTTTGACTACTTCGCTTTCTTCTTCTACAACTAAAGAGACGGCCCCCATCCCCACAATCATCCCATTGCGGCGGCGGTCAAACGGCAAGGCCGCTTTGGTAACGTCGCCTTCGGTAGTGGCTGCGCCGGATGCTAAGAACGCCGTTAAAATCCACTCGGACACATTGTCATTTGTAATGTCGTCCGCACCGATAACAATGACACGTTTGCAGCGGCCCAGCCGTATCCAATCTTGCGCTACAGCCACCGCTTGCGCCGTAGACGCACAGGCAGAACTCATGGCCGTAGCCGGCCCGCGGGCGCGGATCCATTGGCAGAAATGCGCGTGCGCAATAATAATAGTTTTTAAGATAAATTCTGACGTAAACGCCGCCGGTTCAATTTCTTTATCTTTGAAATTTTGCTGATACCAAGTTTCAATTTCCGCCTTCAGCGCCGGGTCGGCAATTTGGGAAATAAATTTATCGCAGAACGCCCGGACTTCTTTGGCAGTTTTGTTATTGAGCAGCCCGGTTACGCGCTTGGTTAAATCGCCCATCATGCTGTTAGCCACCGGGAAAGCTGAGGTAAAAATTACACCTGTTTCGTCAATCATTTCAGCCGGCAAACCCCAACGGTCCGGCAAGTAACCGCCCGTAGAAGTGGGTTTATAATATAGGACGAGCGGGATACCTGCATCTTTTAAAGCCAGCATACCGGCTGCAATCGCAAGTTGGAAACTGCGGTCCATGGAGCGCACCCATTTAGCCGGTAAGCCAAACTCTTTCTCCAAATCAAACGCACCGCCCTTGGCCGATAACTTAATAGCTTGTGAGGCGGAAGTTAAACGCTCAATGCGGTGATTTCCGTCCGGCGATTTAATCACAAATTCTACATGTTTATCAATCTGTTTTTGTTGTACGTCAGACGATACCGGTTCAATCATATTGCGCCCGGATAAAATTTCATCTAAAATACCCTCGCGGAAAATTTTATCCCAGCTGCCCGGGCCGCCCGCAGCGATACCGCTAATAACAACTGATTTATGCAAGTTTTCTTCTTCGCTAACGGACGACGAAGCTTGGGGCTGAGCCGGTGTGGAAACCCCTTGCACTTTTTCCGCTTCCGTGGCGTTCCCGGTTACCCAACTGACGAAAGCCGGGTTGTAGGTTCCGTTATCGCCAAACATATCCGTTCCTTGCCAATCAATGTGAATGCCGGAAGAAATTAAGTTGGCAAATAAATCGTTAAATTCCACAATGCCGCCTTTTTTGGGGTGGTTGGACGCTAATACTTTAATATCCTTTTTATCAGACAAGGTATTGGAAGCAAGCGCCGAAAGCACACGCTTCGGGCCGCACTCTACAAAAAGCCGTACGCCGGAATCATAGGTGGTTTTCAGCTGTGTAATCCACTCTACCGAGTGAGAAATTTGCGTAACCATTAGGTCTTTAATCTTTTCCGGGTCATTGGGGTAGAACTCCGCAGTTACGTTAGTGGTAATGGGCATCTGCGGCGGTTTAACCGTTAACGTATTTAAAAAGGCCCGGTATTGCGGCATAGCCGGTTTGATAATATCGGAGTGGAAAGCGTGAGAAACCGGGATTTGTACTGCCTGGATACCCATATCGGTAAACATCTTAATGGCGTCATCAATAGATTTAGAAGCCCCGGCAATAACGGTTTGCGTCGGGCAGTTTTTGTTGGCTACCGCCACATACCCCGCCACACGGCCAAGTTCGGGCTCTACCCGTTCCACCGGCGCGGCAATGGAAGCCATCTTGCCGTTGTCTTCTACGCGGATTTCGCTCATTACTTTGCCGCGTGTACAAACGGCTTTTAACCCGTTTTCAAAATCAAAAATACCGGCGGCAATCGCAGCGGCATATTCCCCCAAGCTGTGTCCCATCACAACGTCCGGCTTAATGCCGAAAGACGACAGCAACCGCATCATAGCAATGTCCGCCGTGAGTACTGCCGGCTGGGTCATTTCCGTCCGTTTGATAGAAGCTTCGCGCTCTACCAATTCTTCTTTGGTTTCGCCGGGTTTGCTCCATAGGGTTTCGGTTAAGGTTTGGCCGATAATATCCGTAAGCAACCGGTCGGCTTCGTCAAACGTATCTTGCACAATTTTATATTTGGAGGCCAAATCCTTCATCATGTCCACATATTGCGAACCTTGGCCGGGGAACATAAAGCAAACTTTCGGTTTAATTTCGGTAGGCGTAAAAGGATAAATACCTTTCATGCGCAAATACAAAGATTCTTGTTCCCACACATCTTGAGAAGAAGCAATCTTTTTGAAAAATTCAATTTTCTCTTTAAGTTTATCCGGGTTTTCTACGTTAATGGTAACCGCAAATTTGCCCGGTTTAGCAATATGGTTTTGATAAGAAATACTGGGCAGATACGTCGGGTCGCATTGAACGGCAACCAAGGCTTTATCTAACACACTAAAAAGTTCTTGCTTGGTGGCTGCGGAGAAAGTAAGCACATCACTTTGAATTTTTTCTCCCGGCACGTGCAAAATATACGAATTTTTCATTTTTACAGACTCCTGTTTTGGGGTTACAGTTTCGGCACAAGAAGCAACCTGTACCGTTTCTTTATGAAGTAAATGTTCGTTCATTTCTTCCATAGCTACGTGGAAGTTTGTGCCGCCAAAACCAAAGGCAGACACGTTGGCGCGGCGGATTTTTCCCTCCGGCCACGCTTGCGCTTGTGTAATCACGCGGAAGGGGCTCTTGGCCCAATCTACTGCCGGGTTAGGCGTAACAAAATTGACAGACGGCGGCAATACTTTGTGGTGTAAAGCCAGTGCCGTTTTGATTAAGGACGCAATACCAGCCGCCGCTTTAGCGTGCCCGATTTGGCTTTTTACACTGCCTAACCCAATCGTACCCGGTTTGGCGTACGGCGCAAAAAGCTCATTTAACGCCGTTAGCTCCACCGCATCACCTACGCGCGTGCTGGTGCCGTGTGCTTCAATGAGTCCCACATCACCGGGCGTGTAATCTAATTGTTCAAAAGTTTTTTCTACGGCAATTTTCTGCCCTTTGGGGTTGGGCGCGGTAATGCCTTTACCTTTCCCGTCAGACGACGCGCCCACGGCGCGTATGACCGCGTATACGCGGTCGCCGTCTTTGACGGCGTCGGACAAGCGTTTCAAAATGACCATACCCGCACCTTCGGCCATCACAAAGCCGTCGGCTTTGGCATCAAACGGGCACGAGCCGTTTTCGGACAGCGCCCCGATTTTGCAAAACTTGATATACGAGGCCGGTGCCATCATCTGGTCCACACCGCCAACCAAGGCCATATCAAAGTTCCCCATGCGAAGCCCATTAATAGCTTGGTCCACGGCGGCTAACGACGTAGCACACGCGGCATCTACCGTAAAGTTCGTTCCGTGCAAGTCAAACACGTTGGCTACGCGTCCCGCTATTACGTTAGCCAACTCTCCCGGCATGGAGTCTTCCGTTACCGGCATAAAGTGGGCACGCACGCCTTCTTCCATTTCGTTAATGAGCTGCTCTCCCGCGGCAGGGGCTAAAGATTGATACGTAGGCGTTTTTTTCAAAATTTCGTAATAGACAGGGCGATTTAAACGCAAGTTGGACTTATCGTTTTTCATACCGCCCATGGAGTTGCCGATAATAACGGCCGTGCGGTTGCGGTCAAATTCTTTTTTATCATACCCCGCATCTTCCAATGCCATATTGGCGGTTTCTATAGCCAAGTGTTGGATGGTATCCATTTGCTTGGCAATTTGCGGCGGGATGCGGTATTTTAACGGATTAAATTTAAAGGAGCTTGGGATGAAACCGCCGATTTTAGAGTAGAGTTTATCTTCGGCTTTGTGGTCCGGGCTGTAGTAGAGTTTCCAGTCCCAGTACGACGCCGGCACTTCGGTAATACAATATTTTCCGGCTTGGATATTATTCCAAAATTCATCTTTGGTA
Source organism: Elusimicrobiaceae bacterium (assembly GCA_017646765.1). Taxonomy (GTDB): domain Bacteria; phylum Elusimicrobiota; class Elusimicrobia; order Elusimicrobiales; family Elusimicrobiaceae; genus Avelusimicrobium. The sequence continues at coordinate 5,553 of JAGCMD010000055.1, forward strand.
AGCGCACCGGGCATAATCGCCCCGATACCTATAATAGCAATCGGTTCAAGATTTTTATTTGTCATGGTGTCTCCTGTCCTTAAATCCTTTATAGATATATTTTATTAAATTAACAAAAGCAGAAACAAATTTAAATGCAATTTTTTGGTCCAAAGCCTTGACAAAAATTGATTAGTATTGTTAGATTTTGCGCCCGCAAAATAGCTGTTTTGCAAAAATCCCGTCGGTTTTGCGTTTTTGATAAGCTTTCAGCCCTACGCAAAACAACCGGCTTTTTTAAATTATCCATATTTTTTAAGCTCTAATTAAAACCGCAGCCAAACTTGCCAACCCGGCCAACAAACAGCCCCGGCCTACAACCCCGGGGCTGGCTTTGGCAAATTTTGAATTGATTTTATTTTTTCTTGCATTTGCAAGCACTGCCGGAAGACAACACGATTTGATAATCTTTTCCTATATCTTCCAGTTCCTGTTCATGCTCAATTTCATCCTGCAAAATCTGGCGAATAATATGAGCGGTAATCATATCCTTATTTAGCACATATTTAAGCAATTTATGATATACTTCAATAGCACAGCGTTCTCCTTGCAAATTCTGCTGCAACAAAGTAGCCGCATCGCTGTTTTTCGGCGCGAGGTATCCGCAAGTGCTTTCTTTGTACCAGTCCTCCGGTCTCAAAACCGGCGTTCCACCCAATTCAATAATGCGTTTGGACAATTTTTTGGCATGCTCCAATTCTTCGTTGGCATGCTCTTCCAATTCCGGCCGCAGCACCGGGGCCATAATACCGCTGGCCACTTGCGCCCCCGCCCAGTATTGATAATAAGCCAACCACTCATCACTAAACGCCTTGTTAAGCAAGCGGATCACTTCCTCCACGTTCAAGCCGGCTTGTTCTACAATTTGTCTTCCGATCATACCCATACTAATTACCCCCTAATAACATTTTCCTTTACGCAACCCCCAAAGGGGCGGCAAGGGATAGCATATCAATTTGCAAAAAAACGCTAAAGGTCAAAAAAGGGTTAGAATCCGCCGCAAATCACCTCTTACAAAGGGTCAAACAGCTCTTTTCAAGCAGCTCAAAAACTAGTAATATAAGAACGACGGGGTATGGCTCAAGTGGTAGAGCGCCCGCTTTGGGAGCGGGAGGTTCCCGGTTCAAGTCCGGGTGCCCCGATTTTTCTATGACCCATACCAATTCTTCCGACGTTTTTAACAAGATACATACATCAGCCGACGTGGAGCACATGACGTTGGCGGAGGGGTTTCGGGCAGCCGTTTCATACCCGCAGAAAGCTCCCTTTGCGTTTACTTCGCTGGTGGCATCGGCCAATTTAGGTGTTTTTTTCTCCGGCGGCGTCATGTTAGAGGTGCAGGTCAGCAACGGCCTGTTGTGGAGCCCTTTTTTTAAATTGGGGCTTGTGATGGATTCCTTCCAACAAAGTTTCCCGGGGCAAACCAACCACTGGGGCGAAGTGAAAGTGGACGAATTGGTGCTAAGAAAGCCGGCGCGTTATTACCGATTGCGGGTGCGTATGGACGGGAAAGTACCGCTTTTATCGTTTGGAGTAAGCGGCGCCAATACCACTGCCCAATATAATGAAAAAACCGCTTCCCGCTTGCCGGACGGCTCCTTTGAAATGGATGTTTTCCCCATTTCCCAAAAAGAACAAATTACCCCGGATAATATGCGTATTTGCAGTCCGGTGGCCCTGTGTATGGCCCTTAATACGTTGGGAAAACCCATTGTACTGAGCCAAGTTTTACAAAATGTTTACGACCCGGCCAGCGACATCTTCGGCAACTGGTTTTTTAATACGGCGTATGCGTCGCAGCAAGGGTTAGATGTCCATTTTTGGCGGTTTAGCTCACTGGAAGAACTGGCAGATTTTTGTACGCCTAAGGCACTCGTAGCCGCAAGCATTGCCTACGGCGAAAACGAACTCCCCGGCGCAGCACAACCGCAAACTCCGGGGCATTTTGTACTTATCCGCGGTTGGAAAGACGGAAAAATTTTAGTGGCCGATCCGGCGGCCGAAACGACAGCCGGAGTCTTGCGGGCCTATGACGCTCAACCTTTTGCACAAGCGTGGCTCAAAAATAAACAAGGGGCCGCATATATTTTGAGGAAACGATGAAAAAATTATTATTTTTACTAAGTGTACTTTTGTTAATCGGCGGATGCACCAAACAGACCGCCCCGGACACACTCCTTGTGGCCCATAAAGGGGAGATGGAATCCTTGGACCCGGTTTATTCTTATGACGGCATCACGCACGGTATGCTGATTAACGTCTACGACACACTGCTTAAATTTAACGGCAGTTCACTGACGGAATTATTGCCTTCGCTTTCCACCCAAGTGCCTACCAAAGAAAACGGGCTGATTTCTAAAGACGGACGCACCTACACGTTCCCTATCCGCCAAGGTGTTAAATTTCACGACGGACGCGAATTAACCCCCGAAGATGTACGCTACTCCATTTTGCGTTTTTTGCTGTCCGATATTTCCGGCGGGCCGTCCAGTTTGCTGTTAGAACCGATTTTAGGCGTCTCTTCCACCCGTAATGAAAAAGGCGAGATTGTAGTAGATTATAAAGAGGCCGCAAATGCCGTGCGCGTAGAAGGGGATAAGGTGGTGATTACGTTAAAACGTCCGTTTGCGCCGTTTTTATATATTTTGGCACGCTGGGGATACGTAATGAGCAAGTCTTGGGCCGTAGAACAAGGCGCCTGGGACGGCACTGAAGCCACTTGGAAAAAGTTCAACAACTTTGCCAAAGAGGCTACCCCCTTATTTAAAATCACCAACGGTACCGGGCCGTTTAAAATTGCCCGCTGGGATATTGCCGCCAAGCGTTTGACCTTAGCTGCAAACGAAGATTATTTTGCGGGAGCTCCGGCACTTAAAACAATTTTAATGATGACGGTAGACGAACCCAGTACCCTGCGCTTAATGTTGGAATCGGGGGATGCGGATGTAGCGGAATTATCCCCAAAATTTATTTCGCAACTTAAAGGCAGTTCTACCATTGACCTATATGATAATTTACCGCGTCTGCGCACGGACCCGGTCATTTTCTTCACACGCCATATCAATATGGACGCCAACCCGGACGTCGGCTCCGGCAAGTTAGACGGGCAAGGCATCCCTTCCGATTTCTTTGCCGATAAAGATTTACGCAAAGGGTTTATCTATGCTTTTGACTACGAAGCATTTTTAAACGAGTCTATGGAGGGCCGCGCGGAAATGGCCATCGGCCCGGCTCCAGCGGGACTTGTGAAATACGATAAAGATTTCAAACATTATGCGTTTGATTTAAAAAAGGCCGAAGAACATTTCAAAAAAGCCTGGGGCGGACAAGTATGGGAGAAAGGTTTTAAGTTTACCATTACCTATAATACCGGCGGTGAGATGCGTCAAATTGCCAGCGAAATTTTAAAACGTAACGTGGAAAAATTAAACCCCAAATTTCAGATTGATTTACGCGGAGTCACTTGGCCGGCCTTCTTAGAAAAAACCACCCGCCGCCAAATGCCCATGTGGGCGCGCGGTTGGGTAGCCGATTATGCCGACGCGCATAACTTCTACTTTCCGTTCTTACACAGCCACGGGCGGTATGCTATTTCACAAGGCTATAACAACCCGCAAGCTGATGCGCTGATTGAAAAAGCTGTCGTAGAAACTGACGGCAATAAACGCAACGCACTATACAAACGTGTGCACAATTTGGCTTACGAAGATGCTATGCAAATCTACACGGTCCACCCCACGGGGTTATGGGCTATGAACAAATCGGTAAAAGGGTTTGTGGATAATCCGGTTTATATGGGTATTTATTTCTACCCCATGTATAAGGAATAAAAAAGCGTCTTTTTCAAAAATTATCCCCGGGTAAAAAAGCGGTCGTGGCCGTCGTCGTCATCATTATAATTATGGCCGTCGGGGTTATTCCACGCCCAAAAGTGAGCAAAAAACAAATAGCTTCCCAGTCCCGTTAAAAATGCACTTAAGCCGTAAAACACATGGCGCACTTGCCATGCATACCCTTCCGTACCCAACCACTTGTGCATATAATCCCAATCGGGCACTGACTCCGGCCCAGCGTTGATAAGTGTAATTACCGGATCCAAACTGCATCCCGCATAATGTCCCACGCTGTAACACGCAATCGCCAGTAACAGCAAGCACACATCCGCTTGAATTTCTTTCCCGCGACGCAAAAACACAAAATAGGCAAGCAACGGCACCCCCAGTTCCATCAGCGTTCCGCCCAAAATAGTCATCTTAAAGTTACCTAAAAAAATCATCCGGAAAAGCGGGTGGCCTGCTTCGTGGATGCCCAGCGTAAATAATGAAAGCAGCCCCGCCAACGGACAATGCTTTGGCCCGATAATCCACTGATACATAAAGTAAGTAACAAGCGCAATAAATAAAATGCCCTTCCATCCGTATTTCCAGAAGAGCGGGCCTTTACGGGCCGGATCTAAAAAGTCCCAAAAATTGTTCCACATATTTCTCATAGCGGTTTTATTGTAGCAATTTTACGGCACCAAAAAAAGATTATTTTTTATTTCGCTCCGGCGATAATTAAAAAAATCTAATCTGTTTTTTGCGTTGTGGGAAGGCGGTTAGATTGGTACTTTAGATAAGATGTAAAAATTATCTTTGGAGGAAATTATGAAAAAAACCTTACGCGCTTTAATGCTTGTAACGGCTCTTTGTCTGCCGTCGGTATTACTAGCGCAATTATATGTAGAAGAAGACGTAAGCGAAACCGTATGGCTCACGCCCGTCAAACACGAGCAACGCTTGCAAGAACGCCGGAAGACGGCCCAAGGTCCGGCGTTAGACCCGATGGAAAAGCTCGTCCGTGCTGGTAAAGGGGAACTCCAAAAATTGGGGTTAGAAGTAGGCGCCGATATTTCGTACCTGGCCCAACGGGCCGCTCCCAGCGGCAAGCAAACGGCCATTCAGGGTGTGTATTATCCGTATTTAACGTGGAACTTATTTAAGGACCGCGCGTTAGGTTCGGGCCAATTAAATGTCAACTATACGTTGGTGCATTATTGGGGCACTCAAGCCGCTACGTTACAAAACCGCGTAGATACAGCCTTGGCATTTAACGATTATCCGGCCAACCAAAAAATCTTTTCACAATTTTCATATACGCACACTCTGCCGGGCAGTTGGGATTGGATGAGCATTACGCTCGGTCAATTTCCGCTTTACAACTTTGACGGAACACAATACATTGCCAACCAACAAACGGCGCTCATGAACTACGCCCTGTCGCAAAATGCAACCAGTGCCTATCCGTCCGCCTCTTTAGGTGCGTATGCACAAGCACAACTGGGCAAATGGACGCTGTCTGCCGGGTATCAGGATGCAACAAACATTTCCGGACAGGATATTCGGATCAAAGATGCTTTTGACGGAAAATATACGGTTTTCGGTTCTATCGCCTGGAACCCGAACTTTGCCCTGGGACAAGGCCAATACAGCGTGCTGTATTATTATCAGCCGTCGGTGCCCAACCAACCCGAAGACGTAAACGGCTGGTCGTTTAATATGCAACAAAATATGGGTGACAAATGGGCGATGTTCGGCCGTGCCAACGGCTCGGACAAAGGCGTAACCGGAGCTAAATACTCGTATGCGCTGGGTATGGCCATGTTAAACCCGTTACACCGCAATGCAGCTGATGCTATTATAGCCGGGATAGCCTATAACGAGTTAAGCAAACAGGCCTACGCCGGCGCGACGCGCGACCAGGAAATGGCACTGGAACTTCAATGGATTTGGGGAATCGGCAACTGGATTACCATTACACCGGACGTGCAGTTTTACCCCAAAGCCGGCTTAGCCAACCACACCCGCGAGGTAACCGTGGTCGGCTTACGCACAACGATTATGCTGTAAATTAACTAAGGAGAAAAATTATGGAAAAAAATGACTTATTGTTAGGTACACGTTATCCGACGCTTGCTTTTATCACAGGCGGTGCCGGCCAAGCTAGCGACGGTATCCCGCCACAACCGTTTGAGACGTTCTGCTACGACTCGGCCTTGCTGCAAGCCAAAATTGAAAACTTCAACATTGTGCCGTATACTTCGGTACTGCCCAAAGAATTACACGGTAACATTGTTCCCGTTGATAAAGTAACGCCGTATTTCAAACACGGCGCCGTGTTGGAAACGATTATTGCCGGAAACGGGGCGCGCATTGAAGAACACAAAGCCATCGCCACCGGCGTAGGCGTGTGTTGGGGTAAAGACGCGCAAGGCAAACTCATCGGCGGGTGGGCCGCTGAATATGTAGAGTATTTTGATACTCCCATCAACGACGAAATTGCCGAAGGCCATGCGCGTATGTGGCTTAATAAGTCACTCAACCACGAGTTGGAAATCCGCGGGGTACAAAAACACAGCGATTTTCAAATCTGGCACAACTACATCAACATCACCCAACCGTTTGCGTATTGCTTGACGTGTATGGGTTTCTTAAACTTCAAATTTGCCGAACCGGTCAATTTGAAATAAGGAATTTTTTGGGGGTTATATGGGAGAAAAAAATCAATCTGCCGCGAAACTGGGAGTAATCGGTCTTGCGTGTATTGTGATTAGTTCCATGGTTGGGGGCGGAGTTTTCTCCCTCCCCCAAAACATGGCTGCCGGAGCCAGCGCGGGAGCGGTACTCTTAGCGTGGGTGATTACCGGCGTGGGGATGTATTTTATTGCCAATACATTTAGCGTACTTTCGCGCGTAAAGCCCGATTTAACTTCCGGTATTTATATGTATGCGCGCGACGGTTTTGGGCCGTACGTCGGCTTTACGATCGGCTGGGGTTATTGGCTGTGCCAAATTTTCGGTAACGTGGGCTATGCCGTGATTACCATGGACGCTTTAAATTACTTTTTTCCCCCGCACTTTGCAGGCGGAAATAATTTGTTGTCTATCGTGTGCGGCTCTGTGTTAATATGGGGCTTTAACTGGGTGGTATTACGCGGAGTTAAGCAAGCAGCCGTACTCAACATTATCGGTACAATCGGTAAACTGGTGCCGCTACTTTTGTTCTGCTTGATTTTATTGTTTGCCTTCCATTGGGATAAGTTTGACACCAACTTCTGGGGTCACTTAATGGAAAACGGCAAGTCGCTGGGCAGTTTGCCCGCGCAACTTAAAAGCACGATGCTCGTCACGCTGTGGGCATTTATCGGCATAGAAGGCGCGGTCGTTTTGTCTAACCGTGCCAAAAGCCAGGCGGCGGTCAGTAAAGCGACGTTTTTGGGCTTTGTCGGTTGTTTAGTAATTTACATGGGTCTTTCCGTGTTACCGTTTGGGTTTATGTCGCAAGCGGAAATTGCCGCCGTTGCCAACCCGTCCACAGCGGGCGTTTTGGCTAAAGTGGTCGGGCCGTGGGGAGCTGTATTTATGAACTGCGGCTTACTGATTGCGGTGCTTTCTTCGTGGCTCGCCTGGACGATGATTGCCGCCGAAATTCCTGCAGCCGCCGCCGAGAACGGTACGTTTCCGAAAGTGTTTGCCAAACAAAATGAGGCCGGAGCGCCAAGCGTATCCTTGTGGGTAACGAGTGCGCTGATGCAACTGGCGATTTTAATGGTCTATTTTTCTAACAACGCGTGGAACACGATGCTTTCCATTACGGGGGTCATGGTGCTGCCGGCGTATTTAGCCAGCACCGGCTATTTGTGGAAACTCGTAGAAGACGGCGAATATGCCAAAATTAGCTCCACCGGGCGGGCAGCGGCGTTATTCACGTCTATTATGGGAACGGTGTACGCGTTGTGGCTGCTTTACGCGGCGGGGCTAAAATACCTGTTTATGGCGGTGATTTTCCTGGCGTTGGGCATTCCCGTATTTATGCGCGCACGAAAAGAACAAGAACCCGCCGGCCCTGCATTTGGCCGCGGCGAAAAAGTAGTGATGGCACTCCTGGTATTATTTGCCGTAGCGGCGGTGTGCATGATGTGCCGCGGGCATATACACTTGTAAGTACTTTATAAAAACGTACAGGGGCGAAACATACCGTTTCGCCCTTTTTTATTGAACGGCACGTGTCAAAATGTTACTATGCAAGAAAGGAGAAAACTTATGAGTGATTTGACAGAAGCAGCTAAACTGATTAAAAACGCTTCGTCCGGTGTGGTTTTTACCGGAGCGGGTATTAGCGTGGAAAGCGGGATTGCGCCGTTTACGGGCGCGGGCGGGTTGTGGAACCAATACGACCCCAAATATATTGAAATCAATTTTTTTACGGCCAACCCGCAAGAAAGCTGGCGCGAAATGAAAAAAATTTTCTTTAACGATATGCACGACGCACAACCCAATAAAGCGCACGAAGTGGTGGCCGCGCTTGAAAAACGGGGCAATTTTAAAGGGGTCATCACACAAAACATTGACGGGCTTCATCAAAAAGCAGGCAGTAAAAATGTACAGGAATTTCACGGTACAATTTACACGCTCTCGTGCGTGCGTTGCCGCAAACAATACAATTTGTCCGATATTGATTTGTCGCAAGATCCGCCGTGTTGCAGTTGCGGCGGCGTACTAAAACCTAATTTTGTATTCTACGGCGAAGGAATTCCCCCCGCTGCGTATCAAAACTCGTTGGAACTGGCGCAAAATTGCGACGTGATGATTGTGGTGGGCACGGCCGGACAAGTGATGCCCGCGTGCGGGATGCCGCTAATTGCCAAAGAGTTTGGTGCCAAAATTATTGAAGTTAACCCGCAGCCCTCGGCTTTTACCGACCGGATTACCGATTATTATTTTGCGCAAAAGGCAACGGAATTTTTTGCCGCGTTGGAAAAGGAATTATAATACATGTGCTAAGCAGTAAAATTAACCCCCGGGTAACGCGTTTACCCGGGGGTTATATTCGGAGTTTTAATTATCCTAAAGAATAATTATTTTGCCTCTTGCGCCGGGGCAGCTTCTTCAGCCGTTTCGGCGGTTGGTTTTTTGAGTTCTTGTAAGCGCGCCGCTTTACCGGACAGTTTGGTCAAGTAATTAAGTTTCGCGCGGCGTACTTTGCCGACTTTCAACACTTCAATGCTGTCCACCCGGGGAGAGTGCACCGGGAAAATGCGTTCCACGCCTACGCCAAACGAAATTTTGCGTACGGTAAACGTTTCGCCAATGCCGCTGCCTTTGCGGGCAATCACTACGCCGTCAAACGCTTGCAAACGTTCGGTGTCGCCTTCTACTACTTTTACTTTCACGCGCACCGTGTCACCGGCTTTAAAAGACGGCACATTGGTTTTAAGATTATGTTTAATATCGTTAATGTTCATAAAACTACTTCCTCCGAATTGTTTTTTTCCTCGCGGTCTTTGCTTGCTTTTGAGAGGCGGTACTAAGCAAATCAGGCCGCATTTTTTTCGTTAATTGTAAAGCTTGTTCGTGTTTCCACGCTTCTATTTCTTTGTGGTTACCGTTGAGTAACACCGCCGGTACCCGCTTGCCCCGCCATACTTCCGGCCGGGTATATTGGGGGGCCTCTAACAGGCCTTCTTCAAACGACTCTTTAGTTGTTACGTCTTGTTTCTTAAAAGTACCTTTCTGAAGCCGCGTAATCGCGTCTATCATTGTGCAGGCGGCGAGTTCTCCGCCCGTTAAAATGAAATTGCCTAAAGATACCTCTAGGTCCACCTGCGGATAAATCCGCGCGTCTATTCCCTCGTAATGCCCGCACACAAAAATCAGGTGGCGCTTTTTGGCTAACTTTTTGGCCAGGTTTTGGTCAAAGGTTTGCCCGCGCGGGCTGGTTAAAATTACGAAAGAAGTTTTTGTACGTAACTTCTTTATGGCCTGATACAGCGGCTCGGCCTTCATCAGCATCCCGGGCCCGCCGCCGTAAGGGCGGTCGTCAATGGTTTGGTGTTTGTCCGTGGTAAACTGACGCGGACTCAACGTCCCCACTTTGATTATCCCCGCTTTGCGTGCACGCCCCACGATACTGTGGGAAAGTGCTTGGTCTACCATTTCTTCAAAAGCGGTGATAACGTCTATTTTCATTAGTCTTCCAGCTTAAGGGTAACTTTTTTATCTTGCTTGGCACCGGCGGCACTTAGTACCGTGCGAACGGCTTTAATAATACATCCGTCTTTGCCAATGATTTTACCCTTATCAGCGGTGCCCACTTTCGTGGACAAGAAAACTTTATTGTCTTCCACTTTTTCTTCTACAACCACTTCGTCAGGCGTAGAAGAAAGCGATTTTAATAACAACGTGGCAAGTTCTTTCATCACGTGCCTCGCCGGTTATTTTGCGCTGGCTTTTTTAATCAAGTTTGCAACCGTTTCGGACGGCTTAGCGCCGACTTTCATCCAATACTCCACACGGGGCATATTGAGTTTAACTTGTTCGGCGGCATTCGGGTTGCAAGGGTGATATTGCCCCAACACCTCTTTGGCTTCTTTGCCGACCGCGGAAGATTTTTCAATCGCGACGACACGGTATTGAGGTTGGGCTTTCTTGCCGACTCTTTGTAATCTAATTACTACTGCCATGTGACTCTCCTTATGTTGCTTTTACATCTATGTAAAAGACTGATATTAACTGTGCGGGGCGGCCTGCTTGATTTGATAGAGGGCTTGCACAGGATCCCCGGCACTAAAAATTGCACTTCCGGCCACCAACACGTCTGCCCCCGCTTGCAAGACAAGCGGCGCAGTTTCTGCGTTAATGCCTCCGTCTACTTCCAACCAAATGTTCCGGCCGGAAGAGTTGATAAGTTCACGCACTTGTCTAATGCGCGCGGGCGATTGCGGCAAAAACGACTGCCCGCCAAAACCCGGATATACACTCATCACTAAAATCAAATCTACTTGGCCCAATACACCGGATAAAACTTCCGGCGCTGTATCGGGTTTAATACTCACGCCGGCCTTAACGCCCAGCGAATGAATTTGCTTGAGCACATCCGACACGTTATTACCGGCTTCTGCGTGCACCGTTAGCAAATCTGCGCCCGCCCGGGCAAACGGCTCTAAAAATTGTTCCGGATGTTCCACCATCAAATGCACGTCTAGCGGCAGGGCGGTTTTCCCGTTCAAAGAACTGACTATTGCCGGACCGAAACTTAAATTCGGCACAAAATGGCCGTCCATGATATCCACGTGCAGCCAATCGGCCCCGGCATTTTCCACGCGCTTGACCTCTTCTCCCAAACGGAACAAGTCCGCAGACAAAATAGATGGCGCAATAAGTATTTTACCATTTGCGGGGGCTATTTTGGAAGTCATTTTTATAAAATCTCCCGCTCGCGCACCAAAACTCCGTCGGAGAAGATGCGCAACGTCGCCGCCCCGGAATAGGGGATTTCCAAATTGATTTTGGAGCCGGGCTGTTTAACTTCGTTTAAAATTTCATTTTCCCCGGACTCATCTTCCAACACCACACGCACATGGCTGGAGTTTTTACCTTGCGGCATTTCGTAATGCAAGCGATATGTTTTCTCGTCATCCGTAATCGGGCGGCGGCTGACGGTCACTTCCAAATTCCCATTCGGAGCGATTTGGCTGTCCGCCCCGGGGGTTTGGTCGGCAATCGTACCGTTCTTAAAGGAAGAGTTCGGATCCTCTTTAATGATTAAATTGATATTTTGCGAACTGGCCCACAAGGTAGCTTCCGATAAATTTTTACCCTTAAAACCAGGTACCAAGATAACGCTGGCAGGCGGCTGCCCGTTAGAAATGACGAGCGAAACGCTGTCGCCTTTTTGTACCATACTATCCGCCTTAGGCGTTTGCGCCACAATGAGCCCTTTTTCGTACGTCAAAGAATACGCGTTCTCTATTTTGCCTACCATTAACCCGGCTTGACGGACGGCCAGTTGGGCACTGCGCAAATCGGTACCGACTAATGTGGGTACGAACACCATTTCGTCCCCCTGGCTAATCCACACGCGGATGACACGCCCTTCACGCACGGTGGAACCTGCCGACGGAATTTGGCGCAGTACTGAACCGGGCGGCACGTTTTGGGCAAACTCCACACCGGCTTGTTTTAAGGCCAAATTTTGCGCGGCTAACAAACCGAGTGCTTGCGAGACAGGTTTTTTGGTCAAGTCGGGAACGGCTACTTCTTTGCGTGTGTGCACGAGCGCACCTACCACCCAATCGGACGACACAATAATGAGCGCCACAAAAAAAGCAAAAATCAAGAACGCAACAATCCATTTCACAAACCAGCGTGATTTTTTAGGGTTGTTATTTAAGAAATCATCAAAATTTTGGTCGTTTTTTACCATATACTATTCCGCAAACACAATCTGCCCCGGCCGGACGTTTCGCCCGTTGGCAAACGCTTCGCCCGGCATAGGTTTTTTACCGGCGGGCTGAACTTGGACAAGCCACAGCGCGCCCTCTTTACATTTTACTAAAATTCCGTGTCCTTGCTCAACGGCTAACACCGTCCCCGCCGGGGCGGCAGAATTATCCGCGGCTAATTGGGTGCGGATAAGTTGTACCCACTCGGTTTGTCCGTTATGTAAAAAAGGAATTTTAGGTTTGGGGCCGCACGCCAAGCCGCGCACGCGGTTGTGGAGTTGTTCGGCGGTCAGTTTAACCGGACAAAGCAGCGCATCTTCCTTTTGGAGCATAGGCGCAAGCGTCGGCGCGCCTTGCTGCGGCAAACGCACGGCGTGGCCTTGTGCCAGTTGAGAAACCGTTTCCGTCAGGGCGGTTAAACCCAAAGCGGTTAATTTTTCAAAAAGGGTTTGCGCATTATCCTGCGGGTCAATATCTAATTTTTTTTGTAAGAAAAGCGGGCCGTCGTCCATGCCTTCACCGATCCAAAAAGTAGAAACTCCCGTTTGGGTATAACCTTGAATTAACGCCTGTTGCACCGGGGCCGCACCGCGTAACTGCGGCAATAAGGAAAAATGCACGTTGATAAGCCCGAGTTTAGGAAGTGCAATAAAATTCGGGCGGAAAATTTTGCCGTATGCGACCACAATACCCACATCAAAAGGAATTTGCGAAATTTCGTCAAAACTATCTTTCAATTTTTCGGGGGATAAAACCGGCAACCCTAATTCTTGCGCGCGTTTTTTGACGGGGCAAGGCGAAATTTCCATCCCGCGCCCGCGCGGCTTATCGGCTTGCGTAACGACGAGTTTTATATTTGTTAAATCGTGCGTGCGCTCCAAAAAAGGCACGGCAATATCCGGCGTACCGAAAAAGATAGTGTTTAACTTATTCATATTACTATTTTAGCAAAATAAGAAAGAACCACCTCGTTTTTCCCAAATCCCTACGCGACAGGAAGCAGTTGGTATCGCTCCCTATCAGGGGATTTGCCTTCCGGTAAAATTCCTGACGGAATTTTCCTGCAGGCCGGGCTCGCGGTACTCGCCTTTGCCTATCGGCAAAACTCGTACAACGCTGCGGCTAGGGTTGGCAAGGTGCTCTTTTTGCCTTTGCGCCGCTGGACTTTTTAGGGTAGCGCGTAGTTTGTTTTGCGCGTGCCTAGTGAACTAGGTGCGCGCAAAAAAAGAAGTGATAGCCAAAAAGGACGCGGCCCGCAGGGTTTAGCCGTTTTTGCTATCCGGCGTTGTTAAAAAAGCTTGTCTATGATTACATAGACTTCACTTTTTTGCCTAGCCGTTCTACGCAAAAACGGCTAAACGCAATAGAGCAAACAGAACACCTTGCCAACCCAAAATCCCGACGCGACAGGAAGCAGTTGGATTTGCCCTGCATAAATTTCCTGACGGAAATTTTGCCCGGGCCCGCCCTCGCGGTTTTTGCCTTGCGCCCTTCAGGCACAAACAAAAACATCGCTCCGGGCTTCAAATCCCGACGCGACAGGAAGCAGTTCCTGTCGCTCCCTCCGTTAAATTTTAAGGGCCCCCTTACGGGAGCCCTTAAAATTCAACGGAGAGGGAGGGATTTGAACCCTCGAAACCTTGCGGTTTACAGGTTTTCGAGACCTGCTGTCTCAACCACTCACACACCTCTCCAATTATACTTGCGCCGAGTGGCTGGCCCAAATACCTATACCTATTATACTAAATTTGCAGGCGGCCTAGCGCGCCCCTCCGGCCCAACGCTCGCAGATAAGTTGGCTGCGCCCGCTGTTGTTTAACGGCGTACACGTGATATTCTCACCGGTAGGCTTTTTGTCGTAAGGGAGCAGTAACTGGTATTTATAATTCTCATCCTTCTCGCGCGTGGCTACAATGCCTTCTCTTTCCAATCTAAACGCAAAAAGAGGTTCCTCTTTCATAAAACATACATTAGGGGCCGGACTTTCACAAGTACCGTCGGCAAGCAACCGATCCCAACGCCCCGTATAACGGCCGGTGTTAGCCCGATATTGGTTTTCCATTTGGTGAACAGAAGTTAATACGCTAACAGCCGCTACTATGCGCGCGCGTTCCACGCTTAAACTATATTGGGGAATGGCAACAGCCAGTAAAATACCACCTATGAAAAAACAAATCAGTATAAAAAATCCTACTACCCCAATCATGATAGCGGTACCCTTTTTGCGCTCGGGTTGCGGGTCTATTACCAAGCAGCCGGCAATCATGTCGTGTAGACATTGTCTCTTTTGAGTCCACAAGCAAAACAAGTACCCGATATAGAGTATTATTTGGGCCAAAAACGCCTTTGCCAAATTACGTACCAAGGAACGTCCAAACGAAACGCGGTTTCCGGCGCTATCCACTACTTTTATCCCAAACAATTTTTTGCCCAACGTACCTTGCCAGGAAGACGATTCCGCCCACACAAAGTAAACCAGAAAAATTATCGGTCCGTAAAGTATCAAAAGCCAGCCTAAAATAGCTTGGCCCGTTTCCGAAGGATTACCCGCTATAGCGGTTATCAAACCTTGCAATACAATCGGGATAAGTAACAAGGCCCCAAATAAAAAGCCATCTATCAGATATGCAGCCAAACGTTTCCAAAAACTAGCGTAAGTCATTTGCTTCTCCTTTTTTGTGATAAATAAAACTGATTAACCCAGTATAACATATTTTTCATTCCAAACGGTTAAAACCTATTTTGTATAATGTGTATATACAATTTATTTCTATTTTTTAGGGGAAATATATGGCCGAAGGATGCTCACACGATTGCGCCAGCTGCAGTGCCAATTGTGCAAGCCACACCGCAGAAAATACTAAAATTAAACCGCATTTATTAAGCCGCATTAAACACGTTATCGGCGTGGTAAGCGGTAAAGGCGGCGTCGGAAAATCGTTTGTTACCGGGCTACTGGCTACCGAGATGACCCGCCGCGGTTTTTCATGCGGTATTTTAGATGCCGATATTACCGGACCGTCTATTCCTAAAATGTTCGGCATTCACGAGCGCGCCCAAGGCGACCAAGACGGTATTTATCCGGTAACCACCGCCGGCGGCATACAAATTATGTCGCTTAACCTATTGTTGGAAGACGAAACCGACCCGGTCATTTGGCGCGGCGCGCTGATTACCGGAACGGTGCAACAATTTTGGACCGACGTTATTTGGAAAGATATTGATTACCTATTTATAGATATGCCCCCCGGCACCGGGGATGTTACACTTACGGTGTTTCAATCGCTGCCTATGGATGGTATTATTATGGTAACTACGCCGCAAGATTTGGTACAACTCATTGTGGGCAAAGCCGTCAAAATGGCACAAAAAATGAACGTGCCTATATTGGGGCTTGTGGAAAATATGAGTTACTTAAAATGCCCCGATTGCGGAAAAGAAATTTCTCTCTTTGGGCCTTCTAAAGTTCAAAAAACCGCGCAACATTTTAATATCGCTACAGCCGTGCGCTTGCCGCTTAACCCGGCGCTGGCCCAGGCGGCAGATGAAGGGCAAATGGAAACCGTGCGCGAAGAAGCACTTGCCACTCTGGCAGACCAACTCAGCCAATTAAACAAATAAATGGTAAAATAATAGGAAAGGAAAAACTATGCCTACAACTTTAAGTAAACTTTCAAGTCTTATTGGAGATTCCCCCACTTTAAAAATTAATGCAGCGGCCCGTGCCTTAAAAGCGGCCGGAGAGCCGGTCGTTCATTTAGGCGGGGGCGAGCCAACCTATCCGGCCCCGCAATCAGCCGTAGATGCCATTATCCAAAAAGCACAAAGCCGCAAAATTAAATATTCCCCGTCTTCCGGCACGCCGGCTATGAAACAAGCCGTCATTGCCTATACGGAAAAATACTACGGCCGCCGTTTTGAGCCGGCTAATGTACTTATCAGCGCGGGAGCCAAACAAGCCCTTTTTAACTTTTT
Organism: Elusimicrobiaceae bacterium; assembly: GCA_017646765.1. Classification (GTDB taxonomy): domain Bacteria; phylum Elusimicrobiota; class Elusimicrobia; order Elusimicrobiales; family Elusimicrobiaceae; genus Avelusimicrobium. The sequence goes on from JAGCMD010000055.1 coordinate 21,829, forward strand.
ACTCGCCGCGGTAACCGAAGGGGACGAAGTTATTTTTGCCGCCCCCTATTGGGTCAGCTATCCGGAAATGATAAAAATAGCCGGCGGCACACCTGTTTGCGTACGTCCGACGGAAGGGTTGCAAGTGAAAGCCCAACAAATTTTGGACGCGGTTACCCCGAAAACCAAAGCTATTTTACTTAACAGCCCCTGCAACCCTTCGGGGCAAATCTATAGCGAAGAATTTATTAAAACTATCGTAGAGTTCGCCGAAAAAAACGATATCTTTTTGGTAATGGACGATATTTACCACCAACTTGTTTTTGACGGCAACAAAACCCCCAACCCGTGTCAATACGCCAAAGAAGGTAACAATATGGTTATTATCAACGGCGTATCTAAGTTGTACGGATTGACGGGGTTACGTATCGGGTGGGCCGTAGCAAAACGCAACGATTTAATTGCCGCTATGGGCCGTATGCAAGCGCAAAGCACGTCATGCAATAGCGATTTGTCCGAAGTGGCCGCCTGCGCGGCGCTCATGGGCGACCAAAGTTGCATTGCCGATTTGTGCCGCGTTTTGCAAGACAACCGCAACACCCTTTTAGAAGAAGTGGAAAAAATCCCGCACGTGAAAGTACAAAAACCGCAGGGAACTTTCTACTGTTTTGTAGATTTTAGCTACTATAACGCTTCCTCGGCCGAATTGGCCCAATATCTATTGGAAAAAGCGTTGGTAGCAGTTGTGCCCGGAATAGCGTTCGGCGCGGACGGGTATTTGCGCATCAGCTTCTGTGCGGATAAGGCTTCTATTGTAGAAGGCGTACGCCGCATCCGCTGGGCGCTTGATAAAACCGCTCCGAGAGAACTGAAAATCGGGGACAAAATTATAACGAGGGACTAATATGAAGACAATCAATGCAACACCGGACTATTTCAAACCGGATTACGGGTTGGATAATGCCGGCATTAAAACGACTAAAAACGTCTATTGGAACTATTCCACTCCGGCTTTATACGAAGAAGCCATTAAACGTGAAGAAGGCAACGTCGTTTATGGCGGGCCTTTGTGCGTAAGCACCGGCAAACACACCGGGCGCAGCCCCAATGACCGCTATTTTGTGGAAACCCCTGAAATAGAAGGCAAACTCTTCTATTGCAAAAGCAATAAAGGGATTAAGGCCGAATACTTTGATAAAATTTTTGCCAAAGTCCAACAATACGTGGCTGACAAGGACTTATTTGTGCGCGACGCGTACGTGGGGTCCAGCGAGGCTTCCCGCTTAAAAGTACGCGCGATTACCGAGTGCGCCTGGTCCAACGTATTTGTTAAAAATATGTTTATTGAACCTGCCAAAGAAGAACTTAAATCGTTCGTGCCTGAGTTTACGCTTATCTGCTTGCCCAAAATGCATGTAGATCCGGCTACCGACGGCACCGTATCCGAAACCGCCATTTTGATTAACTTTGCTAAAAAGCTAGTCCTCGTAATCGGCAGTGAATACGGCGGCGAAAACAAAAAAGCCCTGTTTACGATTATGAACTTCCTCTTACCGCAAAAAGGTATTATGACCATGCACTGCTCGGCCAACGTAGGCAGCAAAAACGACAGCGCGATTTTCTTTGGGTTGTCCGGCACCGGAAAAACCACTCTATCGGCCGACATTACCCGCGGACTTATCGGCGACGACGAACATGGTTGGGATAGCGACGGCATCTTCAACTTTGAAGGCGGTTGCTATGCAAAAGTCATCCGCTTAAGCCAAGAAGCCGAGCCGCAAATCTATTCCACCACCCACCGCTTTGGTACGGTGTTGGAAAACGTCGTGTTTGATCCGCAAACTGGCAAACTCAATTTAGATGATGATACGTTAACCGAAAACACCCGCGCTTGCTATCCGCTTAATTTCATTGATAATGCCGTGGAAAGCAAACGCGCTACGCACCCCAAAAACATCATTTTCTTGACGTGTGATGCTTTTGGTGTAATGCCGCCCATCTCTAAACTCAGCCCCGACCAAGCCCTCTACCACTTCATTAGCGGTTATACCGCCAAAGTGGCCGGTACGGAAAAAGGCGTAAAGGAACCCACCAGCACGTTCTCTACGTGCTTTGGCGGGCCGTTTATGCCGCTGCACCCCTCGGTCTATGCAGAACTCTTGAAAAAGAAAATCAAAGAGCATAACGTAGATTGCTGGCTCGTTAATACGGGCTGGATCGGCGGGCCGTATGGTATCGGCAAGCGCATCAGCATCAAATATACGCGTGCGCTACTCAATGCCGCGTTGGACGGAAAACTGGCCAAAGTAAATTTCAGTACGGACCCGGTTTTCGGTTTCCAAATTCCGACCTCTTGCGAAGGCGTACCTTCGGAAATTTTGAACCCCATTAACTTGTGGGCCGATAAACAAGATTATATGGCTAAATACGAAGCATTGGCCCAATCGTTTATTGAGAACTTCAAAAAATACGAAGCCGGCTGCACGAAAGAAGTACTCGCCGCCGCGCCGAAAGTGAAGGTCGCTGCGTAAGCAAAATTTAAAAGGGGCCTAGGCAATAGGCCCCTAATATACTAGAATAAAAGAGTAAACTCAAAATTACAGGAGAAATTGAATATGGCAAAAGCAAATGCAAAATTTATGGCACCTTTAACACCCAGCACCCAACTCGCTTGTGTAGTGGGTTCCAATGCGCTCCCGCGCACGGAAGTCGTCAAAAAGATGTGGGATTACATCAAAAAGAACGGCTTGCAAGATAAAACCAACAAACGCATGATTAACTCGGACGCTAAATTAGCCCCGATTTTTGAAGGCAAAAAACAAATCAGCATGTTTGATATGAGCAAGTATTTGTCTAAACACTTGTCTAAATAACGGCTATTTCGTTTTTAAAAAACTAACCCCCGGCTAAGCCGGGGGTTTTTTGTGTGGCAGAAAAAGATTATTTTACTTGCGTCCATCCCTCATCGGGGTTTTGCGCCGCCTTGCGTGCTGCCACGCGCGCTTGGTGGCGGCCCCATTTTTCCACATACGTTTGTACAAGCAAGTAGAATAGCGGAATCAATACCAAGCCGATCAACGTGCCGATAAGCATGCCGTAGAACACCGGCACCCCTAACGCGCGGCGGCTGGCCGCACCGGCGCCGGTAGCAATCACCATCGGTACCATCCCCAAAATAAACGTAAACGCCGTCATGAGCACCGGGCGGAACCGCTGGGTTAAACCGTCCATAGCAGACAGGAAAATAGAAGTACCGTTTTTATGCTCGTCTTTGGCAAATTCCACAATCAAAATAGCGTTCTTAGCCGCCAACCCGACCAGTAACACAAGCCCCAACTGGGCGTAAATACTCATAGACAGCCTCGTTATCCACAACCCAAACAGCCCGCCGCCTACGGCCGCCACGACGGACATAAGCACCGGTATTGGGATGGTCCAACTTTCATACTGGGCTACTAAGAACAAATAGGCAAACGTAACAGCCAGTAAAATCAACACATTGATTTGACCTTTGTTTTGTTTTTCCTGATAGCTCATCCCCGTCCACTCGTACGAGTAACCGGGTGGCAGATTTTTCATAATTTCTTCGGTACGTTCCATAGCCTCGCCGGTGCTGGTAGCTACGGACGGCACCATAATCGTGGCCGCCGGATATTGGTTATAGCGCGAGATTTGCCGCGGAGACAATATGTATTTCATATCCACCAACGCCATCAACGGCACCAATTCACCGGTAGAGCTGGTAACATACATTTTGTTGATGTTTTCCGGCGTCATGCGGTATTTACCTTCCGATTGTAAAATGACTTTGTTAATTTGCGTACCGAAGTTCACATCTCCCACATAGGCCGAACCCAAGTAGTTTTCCAAAATAGAAAACACATTGGAAACCGGCACTTTCATACTTTCGGCTTTAGCGCGGTTAACATCCAAAAATATGTTAGGCGTATCGGCCTTGAAAGTAGAGTAAGCAATTTGCATAGACGGATCACTCATCATTTTAAAACCCATTAAATTAGCGGTATTAGCTAATTTTTGGTAATCAAAATCGTTGAGCGACTGCAACCGCAAATCAAGCCCTCCCGACGTACCTAACCCGGGGATAGACGGCATTTCCACCGCGCGGATAGTGGCATCCGGAATAGAAGCAAATTGCATATTGAATTTTTGGGCAATGCTAGATTGCAGCAAATCTTTAGATTTGCGTTTGCTCCACGGGTCTAACGCCACGAACGCGATAGCCGTATTTTCCCCGCTGCCGCCAAGCATGCTAAACCCAATTACGTTCGTAACGTGTTTAACACCGGGCGTTTTTTTAATACCGTCAATTACTTGGTCCATCACGTCTTGGGTACGGGCAAAGGTGGCCCCTTCGGGCAGTTGCACGTCCACAAGCACAATGCCCTGGTCTTCCAACGGAATAAACGACGTACTCATAAAGTTAAGTAGGGCAAAATCTAATACTACAAATCCCACAAACAACAAGATAATAATTACTTTGCGGGCCAGGCGTCGTACTAATTTGCGATACCCGCGTGCACCGCGCAATACGGCTACGTTAAACCAACGCAAAATGAAAATTTTTGTTTCCGGAATCGGTTTAAGCATAGTGGCACAAATGGCCGGAGAAAGCGACAAGGCATTTAAGGTAGAGAAACACACCGCCACGGAAATTGTTACCGCGAACTGTGTGTAAATTTTACCGGTAATGCCGCCCATAAATGTAATCGGCACGAAAATAGCCAGTAATACAAGCGTGGTGGCGATAAGCGCGCTGGAAAGTTCTTCCATGGCTTGGTTGGCTGCTTCAAAGGCGGTTTTTTGTTCACGGTTCATGAGTGTGATGACGCGTTCTACCACGCAAATAGCATCATCCACCACCAGCCCGATAGCCAGCACCAGGGCAAAGAGGGTGAACATATTGATGGAGTATCCCAACGCCATCATCACGGCAAAGGTACCCAGTAGCGAAACCGGGATGGTGGCTGCCGGCACCAGCGTAGCGCGCCAATCTTGCAAGAAGACATAACACACGGCTACCACAAGGAAAAATGTAATAAGTAGCGTAAGCAACACTTCTTCAATAGAGGCGTTAATAAAGTCGGTCGTATCAATAGAAAATTCATATTGTAACCCTTGGGGGAAAAACCCTTCCAAGCGTTTCAACTCCGCACGCACTTCTTTAACCGTTTCCAACGCGTTGGCGCCGGAAGAAAGGTTAATCATAATCGGCACCGTGGGATGCCCGTCAAACGAGGCCGCATGGCTGTATGATTCCTGCCCGGCTTCCACACGGGCAATTTCGTTTAAGCGTACGAGTCCGCCTTGTTCGTCGGTGCGCACGATAATATTTCCAAATTCTTCGGCAGAATTAAGGCGGCCTTCCGTTTGCAAGGCATAAATAGTAAGTACCGAACCGTCATTGGGGCGAGCCCCGATTTTACCTAACGAGGGTTGATAGTTTTGGCTGGCAATAGCCGATTTTACATGGGCCGCAGAAATGTTCATAGCGGCCATTTTATCCGAATCTAACCACACGCGCATACTTTTGGCAGCCCCGAATACACGCGCCTCTCCTACGCCGGTAATGCGGCTTAAGTTTTTCTGTACGTTATTATTTAAATAGTCGCTGATGTCTAGCGTAGTCATTTTTCCGGTGGGGTCGCTAAATGAAACAATACCTAAAATGTTAGACGAACGGCGAAACACCGTAAGCCCCTGCCGGGTCACTTCCGCCGGCAACAGCGGCGTGGCCTGTGAAACGCGGTTTTGCACTTTTACCTGCGCGATATCCGGGTCCACCCCCGTTTTAAAGGTCACCGTCAGCATATACGAACCGTCAGCAGAGTCGGAAGACATATAAAGCATATCTTCCACCCCGTTGACACTGGATTCCAACGGAATACCGACCGTCTTGGCAATTACTTCGGCACTGGCTCCGGGATATGCCGCGCGAACGACTACTTCCGGCGGCGTGATTTCAGGATACAAAGCTATCGGCAACGTGCGAAGCGCAATAATACCGGCTAAACATAATATGAGCGAGATAACAAGCGCAAAACGCGGGCGGTTAATAAAGAATTTAGCGAACATGACTTATTTGCCCTCCGCGGGGGTTTCGGCCGATTTACCAACCGGCATTTGCGGGGTGCTTACTTCGCTAACGTTGACTTTTTGGCCGTTTTGTAATTTCTGCTGGCCGACAGGAACCACCCGGTCGCCGTCTTCCAACCCGGAAATAACTACGTATTGGCCGTCCACCACATCTCCTAAGGTGATATACTTTTGCACCACTACATTATCATTATTAACGGTCATTACGTATTGACCGCTGGCATCTTGAGAAACGGCCGTTTGCGGAATTAAAATTACCGGGCGGAATTTATCGGTACTGACAGTGACGTTTACGTAATTTCCGGGGATAAGTTTATTATCCCGGTTTTGGGCTTGCGCGTATACGGCAATCGTAGCGGTTTGGGCGTTAATTTCGTTATCGGCAAACACGGCAGCTTGCGGAATTTCAATCGTTTGTCCGTTGGGCAGTGCAATTTGGATATCGGGTTGTTGGGTAGTCAGTTGGTCCATGCCGGATAAACGTTCCTTATCGGTAATAGAGAAAACCACCCGAATCGGATCCATTTGAATAACACGCGCCAATTTATTTACCCCGGCGGTAGCCAAATTTCCCTTAGTCATAAGCGCTTTGCCAATATATCCGCTGATGGGAGAGCGGACTTCGGTATATTGCAAATCTAATTTAGCTAAATCTAAACTGGCTTGAGCCGCCTTAACGTTGGCCTTGGCGGTAGCTAAATTACTCTCGGCTACTTCTAAATCAGCTTTGGACAACATTTTATCTTTATAAAGAGTAATTTCGCGGTTATAATTACTTTGGATTTGCTTTAAGCTGGCTTTGGCTTTTTCCAACGCAGCTTCTGCCGCCGAAGCAGCAGCCTGATAGCGGGCTTGGTCAATGACAAACAGCACGTCGCCTTCTTGCACAAAAGAACCGTCTTGGAAGCGCACCTCATCAATGTAACCGGAAACCTGTGGAATAACATCCGCCGCGTTAATAGCCTCCACTTTAGCAATAAAGGTTTTTCCTAAAGCAACGGGGCGCTTAGCAACCGTTTTGACCAGCACGCTGGATTGCCCGGCCGCGCCGTACATACCGGCCGCCGGACCGGAGAAAAATTTCCCCTTTATATAAAACCCAAGGCCTATGCCAATAAGAAACATAAGCGTATATTTAATGTAACGTTTAACAGTTCTTTTATTCATAATTAGTATTCTCCAATGCTTCTATACAAATTAGCTTTGCTCAGTAATAAGCTGTAAAAAGCGGTAATTTTATTTTGGCGTGCGTCGGCCAGCTGGGCTACGGCGGAAAGTAAATTTAAAATATCCGTTTTGCCCAGCTCATAATACCGGAAGGCAACGCGGTGGTTTTCCTCGGCACTTTCCAAAACAGTTTGGCTGATTTCATAAGAGCGTTCGGCTGTTTTGTAGTTTTGATAGGAACTCCACACTTCGTTTTCTATCTGACGTTTGATATTGTCCGTTTGGTTTTGAGTCTGTTTATATAAGTAGGAGGCTTGCTCGGCCGCGTACACATTGGCAAACCCGGAGAAAATCGGCCATTGAAGCACCAAGCCGGCAGCATTGTTGACGGTATAAGGCGCGTGGTGTCTCCAGTTGTCGCCGATTGCTGCCGAAGCGGCTACGCTAAAAGAAGGAAGCAGCCGCGCACGAGCCGCCGTTAAGTTAGCTTTAGCGGCTTCTTGCGTATTTTGCTGGGCCAACAGTTCGGGACGTTTTTCTAACGCTTGCGCCATCAACTCGTCAATGTTATCGTTTTTAATTTGGATAATTGTTTCATCAAAAACAGGCTCTTTGAGGTGTATATCCGTACCGGGGCGCAAGTTAAGTAGAACCGCCAACGCACCGCTATATTGTTTAACCTGATTTTCGTGCTGGACTACTGTTAAAAGAGATTGTTCATAACGCGTTTTAGCTTGCAGCTTATCACTGAGCGATACCATGCCCAGCTTGTAACGCTTTTGCGCTTCTTCGTAGGAACGTTGATACGTCTCCAAATTAGCTTTGGCACTTACCAATGATTCTTGGGAAGCCAATAAATTTAAGTAAGCTGTTTGCACGGATAAGAATAAATCGTGCATAGTAGCCGCGTATTGCGATTCGGCGGCCTTTGTATACAAACGGATGCTGCGTACAGTAGCTTCACGTCCGCCAAAGTTAAAAAGCAACCACGAAGCCTCGGCCTTGCCGGTAACCGGTTCCTTTTGCACGTAGCTGCCATGTTCAATTTTGTCACCTGTAATTTGCCCAACACCCGTTAATGTAACCACCGGCAAATACTCCGAGCGCGACGCACCGAGTGCGGCCTCTTGCGCTTTAACGCTCATGTATTGCGAAGCCAGGGCCGGGTTTGTGCAAAGACTGATTTGGATAAGGTCTTCCAAATTTAAACTTTGCGTTGTCACCTCTTTATCCACGCACCCTTCCGGCGGACGTACGCGGTAGGCTCCCAACGGGTCTAAGGCCGCGGCGGGCCATGCTAAACTGCATAGTGCAGCTAAGAACAGATATTTTTTCATTTTATATTTCCTTGTTGATACGAATTTAAAATCGCTAATGTATGACGCCAAACCACGTTTTTAATCTGTTGGCGCAGGGCCGTGGAAATGTGGGAAACGCCCAATTTTTTTAAAATTACTAACCGGTGACACTCCGACAACATCACTTGTCCGAAAATACTGTGGGAGACCACCAACAACTCCGGTGATTTGGCAGGCAGCCCGGTTAATTTAACAAGTAATAAATGAGGGAGTTCCTGATACGGCGCTAAATACGATAAAAGCATTTGGCGCATAGGGGCCGACTCCAGCTCTACCCGCGTAAAAATACGCTCAAGCGGCAAATCGCGGTTGCTTAGTCCGCACTCCAGCAGATAATCTAACATATGCCGAAGTAGTTTCAAGGCCTGTTCGCGCGAATAGCCGCGCACGTCTTTCTCTGTGGGCAAAGGCGTGCTCTCGCCCCACGATTTCCGGCGGTGCTCTTCCGCTAAAAAGTGTAACGTTTCTTTATATAATCCGCGTTTATCGCCAAAATAATAATGAATTGCCGACACGTTCACCCGTGCCGCACTGACAATATCCCGCACGGAAGTGCCCGAAAAGCCCTTCCGAGCAAACAGGCGCATAGCAGCGCGGAGAATTTTTTGGCGCGTATCCTTCATATTTAAATTATATCAAAACAGAGGCGGTAAATTCAAACAAACGTTTGAATTTTTTAAACAGATACCCCCAAAAAAGGGTTATTTAAACGTCCAGGCGTTTCCCCAGGTGTTTTCTATATACTCCATCAGACCTTTGTGCAGCAAGATACGTTTGTTGGTGCGGATACGATGAAGCTTGGAAGGATCTTCTTTAGAGGGAACTTCTAAAAATACCGTGGTTGTGCCGCGTGTCATATCTAAGTAACTTTTCAATTTTTCCAATTGTTCTTTGGTATACCCGACCGGCAGACGAACGGTAAATTCTTTGGCCAGATTGGAAAGCAAATCGGTAATGTTGCTAACGTCTTGCAAGTTGAGTTCAATACGTGCGCTGTCATCATCGGTACGGATGTCCCCCATAAAATTTAAGATAGCGTTGGGCGCCAAGAGGGCTCCCGTGGTTTCATATGTACGAGAGAAAACGTTGACGGGCAAGGAACCGGTACAATCTTCAATTACCAACTGGGCCCAATCTTTTTTAGTTTTTTTATTTTGACGGCGTTTAAACAACGTAATAATGCCCAGCACATTTAAACGTCCGGTCGCCCGCCCCTCCAAAATATCAATAATGGGCGTGGCGCGGAGCCGAGCCAAATTGTGTTGGTATTTTTCCATCGGGTGTCCGCTAAAGAAAAGCCCCAGCACTTCTTTCTCAAAACCTAGCAGCTCCGTACGACTAAGCGGGACGGCTTTAACCGTCGGTGCTTGTTTAACACTGACCATAGAAGAAAAATCGTCCCCAAACAAACTGGCCGTGTTATTTTGTTGGCGGTCACGCGCTAAGCGGTGGGCTGCCTCCACCACTGCATCCAAATTGGCGAGTGCGTCTGCCCGCGTTTTGCGCGGATCTTGACCCGGCGCCGTAGAATCAAACGCACCGGCTTTAATAAGACTTTCCATTGTTTTCTTATTGACGCTCTCCGCCAAGGCCGGACGATTGCACAGGTCTTCCAGAGAAGTATATTTGCCGTTTTCCTTTCGCTCACGGGCAATCAGTGCGCAGGCATCTTCCCCGGAATTTTTGATAGCATTTAACGCATAACGGATACACTCTTTGCCGTCTTTTTCTTCTACCGAAAATTCCGGTTCGGACGCATTCACATCCGGCGGCAAAATTTCAAAACCTTGTTTTTTGGCTTCCGCCAAATACGTCACAATTTTGTTTTCCTTATCATCGGCGCCAATGGCATTGTGCCCGATTTCGTTGGTAAGCGCCGCGCACATAAATTCTATAGGATAATTGGCTTTTAAATACGCCGTTTGATAGGACACCAGCGCGTAGGCGTAGGAGTGTGATTTATTGAACCCGTACCCGGCAAACGCTTTCATCTGTTCGTAAATGTGACTGCCGACTTTTTCGGGGATTTTGTTGACTTTACACCCGTCAATAAACTTGCGGCCGAATTTTTCCATTACGTCAATTTTTTTCTTTCCCATGGCTTTGCGCAGGGTATCGGCCTCGCCGGGAGTAAATCCGCCCAAACGTTTGGAAATTTCCATAATTTGCTCTTGATAAAGCATACAACCGTACGTATCTTTCAGCGGCTCCTCCAAGAGCGGCGTTTCGTAAACGATTTTTTCTTGTCCGTTTTTGCGCCGCACATACGTATCCATCATACCCGACTCCATGGGGCCCGGACGGTACAACGCCACCAAGGCGGACAAATCGCTGAATTTGGCCGGTTGTAATTTTTTAATTAAATCACGCATACCGCCGCTTTCTAATTGGAAAATACCCAATGTTTGGCAAGCCGAAAGCATGTCATACGTTTTTTTATCATCCAGCGGAATTTTGTTAATATCAAAATCGGGGTTGTGGCGGGCGCGAATCATTTTTTCGGCATTATCAATGACCGTCAGCGTACGCAGCCCTAAAAAGTCCATCTTAAGTAACCCTAAATTAGAACAAGGCTCCCCTTCAAATTGGGTAGTAATAACGTCTTTAGCTCCGCGCGCGAGCGGCACATATTCGGAAACGGCCTCTTTCGTAATCAATACGCCGGCAGCGTGTATACCCGTATGACGTTTTAACCCTTCAATTTTTTGCGCCATATCAAACAAACGCTTGCTTTGCGGATTATTGTTTATTTCGTTGCGCAGTTCGTTAATTTCAAGCGCTTTTTCAAGCGTCATTTTGGGGTCGTTGGGAATCATTTTGGCAATACGGTTGGCGTCGGCCAGCGGCACTTCCAGCACGCGGGCCACGTCTTTAATAGCCAGTTTGGCTTTCATCGTACCGAACGTAATAATCTGAGAAACTTTGTCGTGCCCGTATTTGTTGCGCACGTAATCAATCACGCGCTCGCGCCCGGCATCGGACATATCAATATCCAAATCGGGCATACTGACGCGGTCCGGGTTCAAAAAGCGTTCAAAAAGCAGTTTGTTCTGTATGGGGTCAATGCGGGTAATGTCCAAACTGTACGCCACTAACGACCCGGCGCCGGAGCCGCGCCCCGGGCCTATGGGAATATCGTGCGCCCGGGCCCAGTTGATAAAATCTTGCACGATCAGGAAATAACAATCAAACCCCATAGTGATAATAACGTTAAATTCAAATTCCAACTGCTTCCAATATTCTTCCGGCACGTTGCCGTTCATTTTTTTGGTAAGCCCCTTGCGGCACAAATCTTTAAAATATTCCTGCGAGTTGGGATACGGCGCCGGAATATCAAAATTAGGCAAGATAAACCCGTGTTTAGGAAATTCCAAATTGCATTTTTCGGCAATTTCTAACGTATTTTTGCACGCTTCGGGCGTGTGGGAGAAAAGCGCGCACATCTCATCCGGCGATTTAAAATACAACTCGTGCGACATTTTCATACGGTTGGGATCATTTAAGGTTTTGCCCGTAGAAATACAAACATGTACGTCGTGCGCCTCCCAATCTTCTTTTTTCTCGTAGTGGCAATCGTTCGTAGCCACTACGGGAATACCCGTTAGTTTGGCTACGTCTTTTAACAAAGGCAGCGACTCTACTTCCTCGCGGATGCCGTGGTCCATCAGTTCAATATAATAGTTACCTTGTCCAAAAATACTTTCGTACTCTTTAGCCAGCGCACACGCTTTTTCTATACCGCCCGGCTCGCGCACGTATTGCGACAAAAACCCCTTCAAACACCCCGACATACATAAAAGTCCGCCCGCGTGCTGAGCCAAAATCTCCTTATCAATGCGCGGATGATAATAAAATCCGTCCACCCACGCCATGGAGTTTAATTTCATTAAATTGAGATACCCTTCGTGGTTGCGGGCCAGCAGCGTTAAGTGTCCGGTGCGGGATTTGTCTTTTTCTTTATATTTCCCCTCGGTAATGTAAAACTCGCAGCCGATAATGGGCTTAATACCCGCCTCTTTGGCAGACGCGTAAAAATCAAGCGCGCCGTAGAGGTTGCCGTGATCGGTAATGGCCATGGCGGGGATGCCTTGCTTGGCAAGCCCCTGCAAGAATTTAGACGGCTTGTGATTTTCCGATACGCGTAGCATTCCGTCCAAGAGCGAATACTCGGTATGATTATGCAGTTGTACAAATTCAGCCATGGTATATCCTGTATGATAAGCGGGAAAAAGTGTAAAATATATCTATGAAACATTATAGTAAATTAAAAGAGTCAAAGATTTCTTCCCAAACCTTATATAAAGGGGTATTGGACGTAAAATTAGATGAAGTTAAATTGGTTAACGGCAACAAAAGCGTGCGGATTTATCTAAAGCACCGCGGCGCGAGCGGTATTTTGCCGGTAGAAAACGGCTTTGTGTATTTAGTGGAACAGTTCCGCTACCCGGTAGGAACGGCCACGCTGGAAATTCCGGCCGGCAAACGCGAGCCGGGGCAAAGTTTTTTAACCTGCGCGCGGGCGGAGCTTAAACAAGAAACGGGGTTGACAGCGCGCTCGCTTAAAGAAATTTTAGTATTTCACCCGTGTAATGCGTTTTCCAATGAAGTACAGCATTTGTATGTAGCCACCGGGCTAAGCCGCGGAAAAACGAACTTAGATGAAGACGAGTTTATTAACGTCAAAAAAATCCCGCTAAAAAAGGCCTACAGCATGATTAAAAATGGTCAAATTACAGATGCCAAGACCATCTTGTCGTTGCAGTGGTATAAATTGAATCATCAAAAATAATTTGGGAATAAAACCGCATAAACATCCCCCGGTTTTGCCGGGGGATGTTTTATGTAAAGACTTTCTAATTAGCCCGTTTTGGCACGCCTCGGAATAAATCGCGCGTAGCTAGCGGAACAAATTCTGGATCTGGAGAAGGCGTATCCGGCTCAGCATCTGGCTCAATAAGCGGTAGTTTTTTAATCGGTAGGCTTTTAATCGGTAGGCTTTTGCCTGGTGCTGCTTTTTGGCGTTGCAACAGAATTTCAATAATTGGATTTATCGCACCTTGACAATACAATTCCTCCCGCACGCTGTCTTTAAGGGCCTGGGCCAAAGAGCACATCCTCTCTTTTGGCGCCAGCCTTGGATTAAGTACCAGCACCGCTTCATAATCCCTCATCGCTTTTAGCGCCATATCCCGGTCCAAAACAGGAGCAACCTCAACTTCACGGGAAGGCACCCCTTGCCGGTGGTAAGTCTCCGCACGCACTAAGTACATATACGGCATCCGGGGGCTTTCCATCAGCCGGGGGCTTCCTTCTATTGCCCGGGTAGCATAGTCAATCGCCTTAGCAGCATCTGTATCCGTTAACTCGCCATAATGCCGCACTCCGCCAATGGGCGTAGCATAAATAACGGCAGCGTTGAAATAATCCCGATACGGATATTCGCCCTTGCGCGCTAGACGCGATTTGGCCAACTGGCCTATCTCGTGCTTAATTTCCGGCTCCAAGAATCCTTGCCCGTTAAAATAAACCGGCAGAAAATCCTCTAAATGCTGATCGGCTTCTTCAGGTGGAAAATCGCCATATAAATACGGATCCTGGGGGGCTTGCGCAAAGGCAACTCCCGTAA
>JAGCMD010000056.1 GCA_017646765.1 Elusimicrobiaceae bacterium
CGTATCCGGCATATAATTCTCTTTTGGCCAGGCTGCGGCGTAAAATTTCACGTGCTTGACGCACGGACGCCAATTTGCAGGCATGCTCAAAACTGGCCGGTGTGCCGTCCAAAAGTACCCGCACCGCAAGCCCTAAATTTTCAGCCGGATCAACTACATGAGGCAATTTATCCAAAACAGCTTTAAACGTAGCTACAATATCCGCCGGTGTTTTGGCTTTTAAATAACGGCAGGCAATGATACGCAAATCATCTTCTAAAATTTGACCGTCTACCAACTTAGATACAAGGGCTGTATCTTCGGCATCTTTAAGCGTCAATTTCCCCAGCATAACTTGAGCCGCTAACGAAGCGCATAAATGGACGTCGGCATTTTGCTTTTTTAGTTGCTTTATCAGCTGTTCCATTTCCGGCTTAAAGGCAATACTGCCCGGTTGTGTATAAAGCAATTCCAATTCTGCCGTCGTTTGTACCGACAAATGATATTTATCCGCTAAGGTAATAATGTCTTTTTTATTATGTTTTACTTCGCAAGCTTGCTGTTTAAACCACGCGTCGGCAGCCTCTAATAATTTATCCACCGCATATTGTGCTTTTTGGGCATCTGTCATTTCTTGCTCTTCGGGTAATGTTTTTAAGGCGGCAGCAAACTCTTGGTCAAAATATTTGCGGGAAGAAAACGAAGCATAAACATCCAATAACTTTTGCACATCCCGATACGGCACTTCCAAAGAATCACCGAGTTCTGTAATGGAAATAGCATTGTTATAAATACGCAGTTGCCGCAAAGCGGCGGCTAAGGTGATTTCGTCCAACAGCATTTTAGCTACTAATGTATCGGCGCTGGGAGAATCGGAATTTAATTGGGCAGCCACATCCGCAATATCTTGTTGCAACTGATCAATCGTTTTTTTATCCTCCAGTGTATAGACCAATTTAGCGGCATAATCGTCGTTAATGCCGGGAAGCATCTTATAAATAGTACCTAGCATACCGCTTCGTAACGTAGCTTTTTCTGTCATGGCGTCCTCTTAGCACGATTTTAGAAAAACAGCAATCTGTTTTTCAAACAAATTTTTTTGGTCTTCGTTTTCAATAAAGGCCAAATTAGCGCGTATATTTTCCACCGCACAACGTATCCCCGCCTGCAACAAATGTTTCCCACATAAAACATCTGAAAAAATAATTTTCGCCACGTCGTCTTTGATTGAGTCGGTCTCTTTTAATACTTCTATCGCCGTAGCGGCCGTATCCGCCGGTACGCGCGCGGCAAAGAGGAGTGCATCTTGCAAAACACGGGCCCGGGAAGGATTATCTTTCGGAAGTTTGCGAGCCGTTAAATAGGCGGCGTAGGCCTCGCTATCCTTACGCACATATACGGACAGCTGCGTTTTCAATGAACCCAAACGTTTGAGCGACTTATCCAACCGCGCGCGCACATCCGCCGGCGTGGTATCGCGTTTGAGTGTTGTTTGCACGGCCATAATAACAAGCGCACAACCCATAGCCGCCGTTTGCGCAGCAGCGGCTCCCCCGCCCGGCGTCGGGTCGGACGAGGCTAACGCAGCTACAAATTGCTCGGCGGCAGTAGACCACTGCATATTTTTTCTCCTTACATAATAGTGCCGGATTCTAAATCTTCGTATTTTTTAATACGGAGCATTTTGAGCCGGTCTTCATCAATACCGGTACGGCTGAAAAAAACGTGTTCAATGGCGGTAGCGGGCATAATATAGCTGCCGCGCTTGACGCCCTTAGGGTCTGTTTTGAGCCCAAGCCATACACAAAAGGACGTAAAATCTTTTGCAAAATCACGCGCTTCCAATTCGGCGGCGGCGCGTTGGATTTTTTGCGCTTCCCCAAACCCGGTGGTTAACACCGCGTTGTGAAATCCGCAATTTTTAGCCGCGATAACATCCCGGTGTGTGTCGCCGATAACAAACACTTGGTCCGGCGTAAATTTTGTTTTAAATTTTTTTTCGGCACGTTTTACGGCGGCTTGTAACATTTCTTCGCGCGTGTGGCCGTCATCCCCGTAACCGCCGAGCGCAAAAAATTTATCCAATCCGCACGGGGTTAATTTAAGTTTCGCGCCTTGTTCTAAATTGCCCGTTCCCAAACCGAGCACCACGTCTTTATCTTTGGCTAAAACTTCCAAGAATTTTTTTACGCCGGGCACCAATTTATATTTTTTTAAGCGCACTGATTTTTGCACTTCTTGCGGCAGCAACTCCAAATATTTTGCACGCATTTTTTTCAGTTCCGCCGCCGACGGTTTTTTGCCTTTCTTGATAAGGCCGTACACCAAACTAAAATTATCCAAATCGGTCCGGCCGGAAATAAACGTGTGTTCAAATTTTGGCGTAATGCCGTACAGCTCTTCCATCGTGCGCACAAACGCCCGGCAACCGCAACCGCCGGCATCTACTAGCGTACCGTCCAAATCAAACAAAACGATTTTTTTCATGCTTTTGCTCCTTGCTGTTTTTTAGCCGTGCTGGTTACTACGTATGCCCCGCCTACAGCTAACGCCATGCCTAACAATTTATATACGGAAAGAGTATCTTGTTTGAGCACTACCGATATCACAAATGTAATTACCGGGTATGATAAAATAATAGCCGTGGCCTTACTTAAATCCATATTCCGGATAGCGTGATACCAAAGCACGTTGCCTAGCAAATAATTGATAAAGGCACTTCCCAGCAGCGTACCCCACAATACGCCGGTGCTGTTAAACAAAAACGGTCCTTGAATAAAATAAAGTCCCGCCAATAACACGCCAAGTGCGGGCAACGCATAAAACGCGCGGGCGGTGGCAATTTGTATCGCTGTTAAATCGTGCGGTAATTTTTTAGCAAAAATATGGCTGATTTGGAACATCCACAAACTGCCCAAAATCATAAAGTCCCCTTTGGCCTGCACATAACCGCCGCCTTTAAGCACAATCAGCACCACGCCGACCAAGACGAGCACCGAGCCAAAAATTTGTTGCAAGGTTGGGCGTTCTTTTAACACAATGTAGGATAAAACAAGCGAGTAAATAATTTCAAATTGGTTATCAATCGCACTGTTTACCGGCGTTGTATAATTAAGCGCTACCATAAACACCGTCATCGGAAGGGCCGTTCCGAACGTACCCATACCCAATCCTTTCCAAAGAACGTCTTTAGAAACAATCCGTTTCCACCCTTGCTGGCCGATAATAAAGAAGGATACCGCACACATAAAGAAACAGGCCCAAAACAAAAACAGGGCCGACGTTACATACGGCGTAGCGATTTTGGAAATAACCACGTTGGTGGCCGTACAAAAACAAGAAATCCAAACTGCCAAAATAGGTGATAATTTAAGCATATATTCTATTGTACCTAATTATAGACGGCAAAGGGAAGTTAGTGTCCCTCTTTTTTGACGGTCAAACTGACCCAATACGCCCCCGCCCCGGTAAGGAGCATCCCGGACAGTTGGGTAAGCGTGGGGACTTCTAGCCCCAAGGCGGCGGAAAGCAATAGGGATAACACTGGGTAAGATAAATAAATAGCGGTTACTTTGCTTAAATCTAACGCACGGATGGCTTTGTACCACACCACCATCGCCAGGCCGTATTTAAAAATACCGGTATATCCCAAAACACTAAACATTTGCAGTGTAGGTTTTAACACAAACGGCTCACGCATCCAAAGCATGATTGCCAAAATAATCACAAGAGCGGGCAAGGCAAACAAATTGCGGGCCATGCCGATTAAGCGGTAATCTAAATTTTTAGGTAATTTTTTGGCTACCGCCGAGCCGGCCTGTAACATCCATGTACTTCCGACGATGAGCAAGTCTCCGGTCCAGCGCGGCGTATAGTGGCCTTTTAACAAAATAATCAACACGCCGGCTACAATCAACGCACATCCGGCCAGTTGATTTTTGCTGGGAATTTCGCGCAAGAAAACAGCGGCAATAAGAAGTGAATAAAACAGTTCCGATTGTTGCAAAATAGCGGCATTTCCCGGCGTAGTGTAGTGAAGCGCAATGAGTGAAATGGTAAACGGCAAGGCCGTGCCGAACGTGCCGATAAATAAAAATTTCCAACGCGTTTTGGGGGCTAACAGTTCCCCCCATTTTTGGTTTTTATGTATCCACGGCGTAAAATACAACACACCGATAAGCGTGCCTAAAAAAACAAGCAAGGCGGGGCTAATAACACCCACCGCAAATTTGCCCGCCACCGGGGACAATCCCACAATGGCCCAACATACCCACGCCGCTAATAACGGGGACATAAAAACTCCTTTTCCCGACGGAATAGGTATATTATAGCAGTTTTAGAAAAAGAGTAGGAAAACACCTAACGCGGATAAAATTTAAACCCCCGAGCATAAAACCCGGGGGCGGTTAGTAAAAAATTCAAAAGTTATGGCAGTTTGTAATAATAGCCATCCCCACATGTGGCATGCATATCCGTTCCTTTGAATAATTTTTCGCAGAAACCCGTCTTCTGACTAGACATTTCAACACAAAGCAACTGCCCCTCCGCTAAAACTCCCTGGCAATGGTTACCTCCTTGGTTTTTGATGGCAAAACCACTCATGGCGTACGGCCCCGTACCAAAAACCGCGCCCGACGTTCCACCTGTCCCTTCAACAAGCCAAACAAACATTTCTCCATTTCCCTTCATATACCCATCTCGAGCGCCCATAGATTGCAGAAGTGCCGTAGCACGTGTGAGAGAATTGAAATCAATGGGTAACAAATCAAAATTATCGGCAAAATGACCGTGCTCCATAAAATAAGCTTGCTGTGCCCGGTACACATTGCGCGCCTGTGTTATCAGTTCCGCCGCACGCGATTTCCACACCGCTTTTTGATATTGCGGCAAGGCAATGGCGGCAAGTATTCCAATGATTAAAACTACCACAAGTAATTCTATGAGCGTAAAGCCCTTTTTACAACGATTATTATTCATTTTATTCCTCCCAGAGTATTTTTGCTACGAAAATATCGTAGCAAAAAAAAAAAATAAGTCAAGGCTTTTTTATACTTTTCTGCAAACAGAAAAGTAACAAAAGATTTCCCGCCCGGGAGCAACCCCTAGCGGGAAAGACAGAAATTTAACATGTGCTTACTTTACTGACTGATACTATTTTGATATTTAGGGAGGGACAAATTAAATGGCACACAAACAAATTTTGTGTTTGTCGGCAAGTTTAACAACTTCTTCCAAATCCATGACCAAGGTCTGCCCGGCCTCAAACGCCAGCACCGTAAATCCGGCCGCTATCAAACTTTCCAGCGTGCCTTTACCGATAACGGGCAAATCGTAGCGGTTGTCTTGGTTAGGGCGGGCCACTTTGACTACGGCTATCGCCGATTTTTTTTCCGCATGCTCTTTGACAAGTTCCCCTGCCCGGCGGATACACCGGTCGGTGCCTTCCATACCTTCTACGGCAATGACGGCATTTTGGCTGACCACACACGTTAGCCCGATATCCATACCGGCAATTTGCTTAGCGATATGAAAACCGTATTCAATGGTTTTTTGTTCTTCTTCAGTAGGTTGGCGGGAAGATAACACGCCTTTGGCAGGTAAAAAATCTTCCAAAAACGAGGCCGAGCTGGCAAATTCAATACCGTCTTTTTTAAACTCTTCAATCACGCGCGAAAGAATGTTTTTAGGGCGCATAGATTTAATAGATGCCAATACCTTAGCACCGCGCAAATCGGGCACGATATTGGAAAATATAGACCCGTGCTGCACGCGGCCCGCCATAATAATACGCGTTACGCCGTTACTCTTAAAAAAGTTAATGGCTTTGCCGAGTTGCCCCAACCGAAAGATGGAAAATACCGCCGCGTTAGGATAATCTTGCGCAAAAGCATTACCCTTGATTCCCGCCACCACCACTTCGTACCCTTTGGCAGCGGCTTTTTGGGCAATGTAAATGGGCATTTTACCTTCGCCGGCGATAAGTCCGATTTTATTCGTCGTCATTTTCTCTCATGCTGCGTTTGGCGGCAACAATACCACGCGTGGAAGCTTTGCAAAAATCTACCAGGTGTTGTACTTCGGCACACGGGTGGGTGGCTTCCAATTCTTGGATAGCGTCTTTAAGCAGTTTGCCGCTTCTAAATAAAACCTTAAAAGCGCGTTTAACAGCCAAAATATTTTCACGGGGAATACCGTTGCGGCGCATCCCTACCAGGTTGAGCCCCACCAACCGCGCCCGTTCCCCTTGTGCCATACAATAGGGCGGCACATCTTGGTGTACCCCGGATAAACCGGAAATCATAGCCATCGTACCGATACGCGAAAACTGGTGAACACCAATCAACGCCGAAACAACGGCTTTATCTTCTATAACAATATGCCCGGCCATAGCGGTGCTGTTGGCAATAATAATGTTGCTGCCCAAATGGCAATCATGTGCGACGTGGGAGTTGGCCATCAGCAAGCAATTATTACCCACCGTAGTGGGCACTTTTACATCCGTAGAACGGTGTATTGTTACGCACTCGCGCAATTTATTGCCGTTTCCGATAACCACGCGGGTCGGCTCGTCTTTGTACGATAAATCTTGCGGCTTAACACCTATAAAAACACTGGCAACTAATTCGTTATTATCACCCAGCGTGGCATTTTCAATCACACAAAACGGGCCGATATGGTTATTTTTACCGATAACAACATCTTTGCCAATTACCGTATACGGACCGATAACGGTAGAGGGGTCTATTTTAGCGGAAGGGTCCACCACCGCTGTGGGATGAATATTAGTCATTGGGGGAATCTCCTAAAATAAAATTAAGCGTAGCCTGCGTGCATAATTTTCCGTTCACGTATGCTTCGCTGTAAGCTTTAGAAATACGGCCTAATCGCAAAATCTGTATGGGCATTTCCAGCACATCCCCGGGACAAACCATCCCGCGGAATTTAGCCTGCTCAATACTTAAAAAAAGCGGCACCATTTTTTTACCTTTGCATAAATCATGCATCACCGCACCGCCGCACGCCTGGGCCATGCTTTCAATGACGAGTACTCCGGGCATAACCGGATGACCCGGGAAGTGCCCTTTAAAAAAATTGTCATCCGGGTTTACATGGTACACGCCGATATATTTATTGTTTTTTTCCAAAATCCGTATCTCATCCACAAAGAGAAACGGCTCCCGGTGCGGGATATGCGATTTTATATCTTCTTTATCGTATACCTCGGTAACAGGGAGTGTTAAAAAATCTTTTAAAGAAACGGTTTTTACTTCCATTTTTCTTCTCTGTTCTCCAATAAAATTTTAGCAAAAATTACGTTATGTTTGTGCCCTCCGCCCCGGCAAGAAATTTTAAGCGGTGGCAGTTTTAAACCGGTTAAGCTAATATCCCCGATTAAGTCCAACAGTTTATGCCGCACCATTTCATCCGGGTAGCGGCGTTCGTTTAAAAAGTGATCTTTGCCGATAATAACAGCATTTTCCAAGTTGCCGCCTTTGGCCAGCCCGTGCGCTTTTAAAAAGGCTAATTCTTCTTCAAACCCAAAGGTCCGCGCCCGGGCAATTTGCTCGCGGTAATTTTCCGGCGTCAATTCTACCGTATATTCCAAATGCGCCACCAACGGGTTTTTATGTTCATACACAAAATGAAACGTTAGCTTATCAGCCGGCTCGGCGCTATAGAAAATATCACCGCTGGTGTAGGTGATTTTTTTAGTCAAGTTTAATACGGGTTGTTCAGCGCTGAGTTCTTTAAGCCCGGCATTTGCAAAAGCGTCGGCATACTCGTCGCTTGCGCCATCGGTAACGGGCGGCTCGGGACCGTCCATTTCTACGGCCACATCTGTAATTCCTAAAGCGTGTAAGGCCGACAAAACGTGCTCCACCGTGCAAACTTCAGCCGTATCATTTTTTAGGTTCGTCCCGCGTAGCGTAGAGCCTACATGATATACATCCGCCACAATGGGTCGTGCGCCGGACAAATCGGTACGCAAAAAAGTAATGCCGTTTTCGGCCGGTTGAAAGGTCATAGTAGCGGGCAGGCCGGTATGCAGGCCAATCCCCTTAATTACAACTGTAGAAGCGAGTGTTTTTCGCATAATTAACGTCCCATCATTTTTTTGAGTTTACCCCAAAAAGATACTTCTTCTTTTTCTTGGAGTTCTTTTTTAAACTGTTGAAATTCTTTATATATTTCCGGCAATTTACGCACTACAGCCATCTGCCGGAAGGCCTCTTTTTGCGGTACGGCCGGGAAACCGAGATACGTTTTCCCCGCGGGGACATCTCCCATCACGCCGGATTGTGCACCGATTTGGGCCCGGTCGCCGACCTTCATATGCCCGGCTAATCCCACTTGCCCCGCCAGCACAACGCCGTTACCGATATCTGTCGTACCGGCGATGCCTACTTGCGCGCAGAAAATACTACTTTGCCCCACCCGCACGTTGTGGCCCACTTGCACTAAGTTATCAATTTTGGTGTTGTCCCCAATAACAGTGCTGGAAATTTTAGCACGGTCCACACACGCGTTGGCCTGAATTTCCACGTCATTGCCTAAGACCACATTACCCACTTGCGGGATTTTTTGGTGGCGTCCGTCATGAAAGGTAAAACCAAATCCGTCTGCGCCAATGCGTGCGCCGGGTTGTAAAATGACATAATCTTTTAAAACACAATCTTCGCGGATAACCACCTGCGGATAAATGTAGCAATTTTTGCCAATAGTTGCGTCTTTACCGATATAACATTGCGGGAAAATGACGGTATTGTCCCCAATGGTTACCCCGTCTTCAATCACGCTATACGCACCCACGGAGACATTTTTACCCAATTTAGCCTTGGGGCTGATGACTGCCGTAGGGTGGATGCCCGGCGTATGTTTGGTACGGGCCGCGTCCACATATTTCATCAGCAAAATAAACGCCCACTCCGGGTTTTGGGCATACAACACCGCGCCCGAAAAAGTGATTTCTTTATCCTTGGCTTCTTGCGGCAAAATAACAGCCGAAGCTTTCAGGTGTTCTAATAGTTCCGGCTTGTCGGCCGATACTACATAGCAAATTCCCCCTTCCTGAGCGTCTTCCAACGAGCATAGCCGGGTAATTACAACATCCGTCTTTCCGGCGGCTTGCGTTTGGGTAATTTTGGCAATTTCGCTAATGGATAGCTGCATCATAGACACCTCGTTATTTGCCGCGTTTGCGGTACTTTTTAGATTTTTTAAGCCGGTTAATAAAATCTTGCGTAACATTGACCGGTTTTTCACCGTATAAAATTTCATCTTTGCGCACAATTGCGCCAATGTTTCTTTTTTTAGCAAATGATTTTATTTCCCGGTAAATATCTTGTAAAATTTCGGTTACTTCGGCTTTTTCTAATTTTAAAATTTCTTCGCGCGTGGTATACTTGTAATTATCAATAAAAAAGCTGCGCTCTTCTATCACTTTTTTGTTTTCGGTCATACGGGCCGTGATATCTTCCAACTGGGCGGGCGAGTTTAAGGGGCTGGCCGTGGGTTGTTCCGCTTGCGCAAAAGTCAGGTGATTTAACAAATTGCTTATTTCCAGCGTGTCGGCCGATTCCTCTATCTTGGGAAGTAACGGATGCGGCTCTACCACAATGCGCTGGTAAAACGGTTTAAGCCCGCGTACCAATGCAGCCAGTCGCTCATTTTCCAAGGTACGAAATTCTATTTCCTCTTTAGCGCGGGTCACTTCGCTTTCTTTGGCTAAAATTTTTTCCCGGATTTGTTTTTTTACGGCAATCGTACGCGGATGTTCGTTAAACGCTTCGTCAATATCCACATAAGCGACCGTTAAGCAAGTGCTTTTGTCCGAAGGTTCCTCTTCTTTTTCTTCTTCCGACTCTTGCACCAAAGTCTCGTCCGCCTTTGGGTCAGCTGTTTCCTTCTCCGACGTAGAAAGCGCTTCTTTTTTTGTTTCCTCGGGCAAAACAATTTCCTCTTTGGTTTTTGGCGAGGCCTTGGCCGCTTGCTCGGCGGCATTTTTGGCCAGCAGCGCTGCTACCACGGACGCTTCTTGTTCGGTAAGCGTATCAACCGCCGGATCCACCGGCGTTTGCGCACCGGCGTGGACACACAACAAAAAAGCGGTATAAATCAAAATTTTTTTCATGTATCTCCTACATCATATTAGAGATGTTGAAGTAGAAGTGGGACCGGTCTTCCCCTTGACGGTGGTTCAGGCCATACCCCCAATCAATCCGTATGGGCAACGAGGGCGTGGTAAAACGCAACCCCACACCGACCCCCGCCTTAAATTGTTCTTCATCCGGGCCAAGGGAAAATTCCAAATCTTCAAAATGATTCCACGAGTTCCCCAAGTCAAAGAAGAACGCAAACTGCGCCATATTGCGCCGTCCTTCACGGGCGAGCGGGAAACGCAACTCTGCGTTCATCACGTAATACACATCGCCGCCGTATTGCGGGCCGATTTCCCCGGCACGCTCATAGCCGCGAATGGTGTCTGCTCCACCCAAGAAAAATTTTTCATACGGGGGAACCTCATCGGTACGCCCATAGGTTTTAACGGAACCGAATTTGTTAGATAACACAAATACTACCGGATAATTCCCGCCGATATTAAGCACGGTATAGTTGAAAATGGAACGGGCGTTTAAATACCATAAATCTAAGTCTCCGCCAATCGGACCGCCGGCTAATGCCAATCCTAACGAGTTACGCCACCCGGTAGTGGGATCCCACATATTATCGCGGGTGTCTATAGCAAAGTCCACGCTAAAGGTGGAAAGATTGGTTTTTCCTTCGGCCAAACAGGTGGCTGGATCTTGACCGGGACGACATTTATAGGGATCATCTATATCGTAAATATCAATGTTTTCAAACGAATAGCCCAATGATAACTGGTAAATATCGTCATTAAACCGCGGGCCGACCTTCACCCGGCCGCCAATACGTTTTTCGGTATAGGCCTGGTTGTCGGTAGAGAAAGAGCGGTAGCGGCGGGTATTAAATAAATCTACTCCCAGCGAAGTCGGATGATCGTAAATCCACGGGGTATACCAACTCACCGTATAGTCTAAAATTTCTTTACCAAACAACGTGCGCAGAGAAAGCCGTTGCGCACGCCCAAAAAGATTTAAGTGGTTAATGGAAAGCTCCCCGTATAAGCCGTCCATAGAACTCATAGCCAAGCCGGCGGTAAACATGCCGGGGCGGCCTTCGTTAATTTTGAAATCCAAATCCACTTTTTGCGGGTCGGCGGTGGGCTGCAAATCTATTTGTACGTCGTTAATAAAGCCCAAATTCATAATTTTGGTTTGGCTGCGGCGTATCTTAGCATTATCGTACAAATCACCCGGATGGATGGATAATTCACGCGTAAACACATATTTTTTAGTATCGTGGTAGCCGGAAACGTCCACGTGGTCAATGTAGAAAATATGGCCTTCGGAAATATCAAAAGTGATATTTAATTTTCCATCTTCAATTTTTTTCACCGGCTCCACCCGCGCCTGTAAATACCCGCGGTTGGCATATTGCTCTTGAATAGCCGCTAGGGTATCGTCAAAATCCTTTTGGTTATAAAGGTGCCCGTCGCGGAAGAAAACTTGCTTTTGCAATTCCTCGTCGGTAAACACGTTGCTTCCTTCAAATGCTACCGTACCAAAATCTACTTTTTCACCTTCGTTGACGCTGTAGGCAATAGCCGCTTTCGTCTTTTCCTCATTGAACGAAATTTGCGGCTTGGTTAATTCAAACTCGCTGTAACCTTTGTTGCGGCCGTAAAGCATCATTTTTACCCAGTCGCGTTGCAGATTTTGCGGTTTAAATACTTTGCCGGGCCGGTTAGAGGATTTTTTAATAATTTTTTTGGCAGGCAGTTCGGTAGCACCGCTGATAGTCACTTCGCCCACGCGCACGCGTTCGCCTTCGTTAATGAGGAGCTTAACATATACTACATTTAATTTCTCGTCGCGTGTAAGCTCGTAGCTAATTTGGGCGTTAATGTACCCTTTTTCGGCATATTTGGCTTTGATACGTTCCAAATCGCTTTTTAGTTTTATTTCGTTAAACGGGTCTTTGAGTTTAAGCGTCATGGCTTGGGTAATAGCACTTTTACCCAAATGCTTACGCCCTTGGTAGAATAAATGGTCAAAAATAGCTTTTTCTTTGACGATATAAGTTAACCGGTGGCAGCGTTCCTTATCGCCTTCTTTGGTTTTGCGAGAGCCTTTTTCGGGGGTAATATCTATTTCCACACTGTCAAAATTCCCCAATGCGGAAATAGATTGGATATCTTCGGATATTTGAAAACGATCGTAGAGTTCGCCTTTTTTGGCACTGGCATTTTTGGTAACGGTTTTGGCGCGGATATTTTTGGTCCCGCTAACACTTATATGACAAATCATCCATGGACCGTTGGGGTCCATTTCTTCTGTGTCCTCTTGCGCGCGCGCGTAAGAGAAAAGGGCCAAAAAGCCCGCGAACACAACAACAAATTTCTTATAAAACAAACCGAACCTCCTTGCAAAAAGCCCGCACTGTTTAAGCGCGGGCGCCTTTTGCAAAAGATGAATTATTTGGCCGGTCTTTTTACTAGGCCGCTTTTAATGCAGTTCGCACAGACGTACGCAGTTTGCGTTTTTCCGTCTAACACGACTTTTTGTTTTTGCAAGTTCGGTTTGAACGAGCGTTTGGTTCTCATATTAGAGTGGCTGTAAGAACCGCCGGATACCGGGGCTTTGCCACAAATTGCACATTTATACGCCATAAGTTTCCTTCCTTATATGAAATAAATTTGGTTACTATATTGTAGTAAATAATTAGGGCGCTGTCCAGCTTACGCCGTTTTAGGCGGAAAAATTTTGCTAGCCAGCACTGATAACGTCAAAATCCCTACTATAACCGCCAGCGACGCTACCACCGGCACGTGCCATACGTGCGACAACAGCATTTTGACGCCCACAAAAAACAAAATGACCGATATGCCGTATTTTAAATACGGGAATTTACCCGCCATACCGGACAGCAAGAAATACAACGACCGCAAACCGATAATCGCAAAAATGTTAGACGAATACACCAAAAACGTATCTTGCGTAATGGACAACACCGCCGGGATAGAATCTACCGCAAAAATCAGGTCGGACATTTCTATCACCACCACCGCAGCCAGTAGAGGCGTGGCATAGCGTTTGGCGTTTTCCACCACAAAAAAGTTTTCACCGTGATAATCGGTTTTCAAAGGAAAAAACTTTTTCAAAATTTTAAGTGCGGCGGAGTTTTGCGGGTCAAATTTATCGTCCTCTTTTTGCAGTAACATTTTTAACGCGGTAAAAATAAGCAGCGCACCGAACACATAAATCGTCCACGCAAAAAGCGAGATAAGTTTAACACCCAAGAATATAAACAAAAAGCGTAAAATGACGGCTCCGAGCACCCCCCACAAAAGTGCCTTAGGCTGCAGCTCGTGCGGGATAGCGAAGTAGCCGAAAATCAAAATGAAGACAAACATATTATCTACGGAAAGCGAATACTCCAGCACATACCCGGTGTAAAACTCCAGCGCGTGGCGCGGCCCTTCCAACAACCAAATCACCCCGCCAAACACAAGCGCCAGCGACACCCAAGCACACACCATTACCCCGGCTTCTTTGATACTGACTTTTCCGTGATGTTTATTTAGAACGGTTAAATCTACAAATAAGGCCGCTAACACAACTACCCAAAAGGCAATCCATAAACCGATAGAAACAGACGTAGAAACTGGTTCCATATACAAACTCCTCTTATTATTATACCATACCCACCGGCCCGGTTTGATTTTTGCGTGTAATATAAGTACAATAAAAGGGACGTTTAATTTTACATGAGGAGTTTACTATGAACCGGAAAGGCTTTACTCTTATTGAGTTAATGGTAGTAGTTTTAATTATAGGTATTTTATCGTCTATTGCGTTACCGCAGTACCAAAAAGCAATTAAAAAAACGCGCGCCACGGAGGCGATAACCGTCGGCAAAGCTATTTTAGAGGCCGAGCAAGTGTATTTCTTGGAAAACCAGGAATATACCTCTAATTTAAATCAATTAAGAATTCGTATTCCGGAATTGAAAAATTTTGAAACCCCGACCTTTACAGCGGGGGACCCGGCAACTTTGGCCATAACCGGCAAGGATAATATGGCAGATATCAATTTTACGTTTCGTATAAACAGAGATGAGAATGGTAATGTTTTCTATGATGTCATCTGTTCCAATCCCAAATTTCTACCGTGTCCGCCGACTGAGCAAGGGGAAGGAGACCCCAGGTGTTTGTTATAATCTTTTAGCTAGCGATTTCAAAACCATCCCTCCGGTTTTTCACCGGGGGGATCTTTTATGTAAAAGCAAAAGCCCCGCTTTTGCGGAGCTTTTAAATTTTGGACCTGACAAAGACCCAACTTGCGACCTCCTCAGCCGCAACGGCGTTGCCGTAGCGCCTGCGTCATCTTCAGTCGTTCTTGCTAGGGACTGCTTTTTAAAAACAAAACCCCGCTAACGCGAGGTTTTATTTTTTAAAAAGTGGACCTGACAAGGATCGAACTTGCGACCTCCTGCATGCCATGCAGGCGCTCTCCCAGCTGAGCTACGGGCCCGAAATCGAGCAATCACTACCTATATAGTATAGCAATTTTTTCAGCATTTGAAAAGTTTTTTGCTGTTATATTTA